>JAGBYI010000057.1 GCA_017628845.1 Bacteroidaceae bacterium | reverse complement strand
GAGAGTTTGATGGTTTCTCCTTTGGAGAAGGTTCAGGAGTTCAGTGGTTCAGAGGTGAAGGAAGCTGAACAATGCTTCGATATTATCTCTGCTATCCGTAATATCCGTGCACAGAAGAATATCTCTCCTAAGGAGGTATTGACTTTGGTTTGCCCAGAGGCATTGCCAGCTGTGGTAGTGAAATTGGCGAACGTAGAGTTGGCTGTAGGCGCAGAGAAGAGCGCTGGTAGCGCATCGTTCATCATCGGTACCACCGAGTATAGCGTGCCATTGGAGAAGTTCATCAATGTGGACGAAGAATTGAAGAAACTCGAGGCTGAGTTAGCTCACCAAGAGGGCTTCCTCCGCGGTGTGATGGGCAAATTGAACAACGAGCGCTTTGTGCAAAATGCCAAACCAGAGGTGGTAGAACTCGAGCGCAAGAAGAAAGCGGATGCTGAAAGCCGTATTGCGACTATTAAGGAGGCTATTGCTGCGCTGCGTTGAGCGGTTCAGGAGTTCAGGAGTTCAGGAGTTGAATGAAAGACTTAGCATCACTTCGCGCAGAGATTGACCAGCTGGACGAGCAGTTGTGGGATATCATCGCACAGCGCGCGGACGTGGCTCGCGCCATAGGTGAGTGGAAACACGCACACGGCGAACAGGTGCTGCAACCCGAGCGTTGGCAGCAGGTTGTGGAGCATTGTATAGCACAAGGCAAGCAACATGGACTGAGCGAAACGGTTATCCGCGAAGTGATGGAAGCATTGCATAAAGAAAGCGTCAGGGTAGAATCCTGACGTTTTTTTGTTGGTTTGGCACGGTTTTTGTACATATTTACACGGACGCACTTGAAGGTGTGTTTTTTACCGTGAAAATAGTTCATTATAAAAAAAATTATCATATGCAAACTACCGTAGATATTCGCGAACTGCAAGAGCGCATCGAGCGTGAGAGTTCGTTTGTAGAAGCCCTGACCATGGGCATGAACCAAGTGATTGTAGGTCAAAAGCACCTTGTAGAGAGTCTGTTGATTGGTTTGTTGGCAGACGGACATATCCTATTGGAAGGTGTACCTGGTTTGGCAAAGACCTTGGCCATCAACACATTGGCTAAATTGGTAAAAGCCGATTTCAGCCGTATTCAGTTTACACCAGACTTGTTGCCAGCCGACGTGTTGGGTACACAAATCTACTCGCAAAAGTCGGAAGAGTTTAAGGTGAAGCAAGGTCCTATCTTCGCTAACTTCGTGTTGGCAGATGAGATCAACCGTGCTCCAGCCAAAGTGCAATCCGCATTGCTTGAGGCCATGCAAGAGCGTCAGATCACCATCGGCGAGCAGACCTACAAGTTGGGTGAGCCATTCCTCGTACTCGCAACCCAAAACCCTATCGAGCAAGAGGGTACCTATCCATTGCCTGAAGCACAGACCGACCGTTTCATGCTCAAGGTGGTGATTGGCTATCCAAAGAAAGAGGAGGAGATGCAGATCATTCGCCAAAACATCACAGGCGAAAAGATACAAGTCAACCCTATCCTCGAGACCTCCGATATCCTCAAGGCTCGCCAAATCGTGCGCGAGGTGTATATCGATGAGAAGATCGAGAAGTATATCGTGGACATCGTGTTTGCTACTCGCCAACCAGAGGCATATGGTTTGGAGAATATGAAATCAATGATTGCGTTTGGCGGTTCACCACGTGCAAGTATCAACTTGGCATTGGCAGCTCGTGCATACGCATTTATCCACCGCCGTGGTTATGTGATTCCAGAGGATGTACGTGCCGTTTGCTACGACGTATTGCGCCACCGCATTGG
>JAGBYI010000011.1 GCA_017628845.1 Bacteroidaceae bacterium | reverse complement strand
CAATATTCGTTCCATCACCGTCACCCGGATGACCGTGCCCTGCTGCGGTGGCTTGAGCCATGCTGTGAAAACCGCGCTGGAGAACAGCGGTAAGAATATCCCTCTGCATATCGTAACCATCAGTCCCGACGGACAAATTATGAGATAAAGGAGAATCGACTATGTTTTGTTTTCAATGTGAGCAGACCGCCGGTTGCAAGTCTTGCGCTGGCAAAGTAGGTGTATGCGGTAAGAAATCCGATACCGCAGAAATTCAGGATAAGCTGACCGGCGCGCTGATCGGTCTGGCCAGAGCCACCGAAGGCAACGAACACGTTGTCAGCGATTCCACCGCTGCGGTAATCGTGGAAGGCCTGTTTGCCACTCTGACCAATGTGAATTTTGATAACGATGCGCTGTTGGCCATCATGGATAAGGTAGATGTAGAGAAGCGGAAGCTGGTTCCCGAATGCTACAACTGTGCATCCTCCTGTGGTCGGAACAACGACTACGATATGAATAAGCTGTGGAACGCAGACGAGGATATCCGTTCCCTCAAGTCCCTGATTCTGTTCGGCATCCGTGGTGTTGCTGCTTATGCTTACCATGCCGCTGTTCTGGGTTATAAGGACGAAAGCATCCATAAGTTCCTTTACAAGGCGCTCTTTGCCATCGGCATGGACGATTGGGGCATGGAAGAACTGCTGCCTATCGTGCTGGAAGTGGGCGAGGTCAACCTCAAGTGCATGGCAATGCTGGACCAGGCCAACACCGAGACTTTCGGCCATCCCGAACCCACCCAAGTCAGCCTGACCGTGGAGAAGGGACCCTTCATCGTCATCACCGGTCACGATCTCTATGATCTGAAGCTCCTGCTGGAGCAGACAGAGGGCAAGGGCATCAATATCTACACCCACGGCGAAATGCTGCCTGCCCATGCCTATCCCGAACTGAAAAAGTATCCCCATCTGAAGGGCAACTTCGGTACTGCATGGCAGAATCAGCAGAAGGAATTCTCTGTGTTGGCAGCTCCCATCCTCTTTACCACCAACTGCCTGATGCCTCCCAAGGAAAGCTATGCCGACCGGGTATTCACTACCGAGGTAGTTGGCTATCCCGGCATGCAGCATATTGGTGCTAATAAGGACTTTACTCCCGTCATTGAAAAGGCTTTGGAACTGGGCGGTTTCGATAAGGACACCACTTTCCCCGGTATCAATGGCGGCGAAACCGTTATGACCGGCTTTGCAAGAAACACGGTTATGTCCGTTGCAGGTACTGTGATCGACGCGGTAAAGGCCGGTGCTATCAAGCACTTCTTCCTGGTGGCAGGTTGCGACGGCTCCAGACCCGGACGGAACTACTACACCGAGTTCGTTAAGCAGACTCCCAAGGATACTGTGGTGCTGACCCTGGCCTGCGGCAAGTATCGCTTCAATGACCTGGATCTGGGCACCATCGGTGGTCTGCCCCGGCTGCTGGACATCGGTCAGTGTAACGATGCTTACTCCGCCATTCAGATTGCTGTGGCTCTGGCAGAAGCCTTCGGCTGCGGTGTCAATGATCTGCCCCT
>JAGBYI010000056.1 GCA_017628845.1 Bacteroidaceae bacterium | reverse complement strand
CTTATCAGCAATTGCCATGATTTCATCTATACGGTAAGGCATGCCATATAGTGCTACAGGAACTATCGCCTTGGGATAGTGTCCAGTTTTTAACTTGCGGTCAATAATAGCCTTTTCCAGCAGTTCAGGATCCATATTCCAAGTATCCCTTTCGCTGCCGACAAACACAGGCTTAGCACCTAAGTAAGTAATCGGGTGAGATGAAGCGCAGAATGTAAACGACTGTACAATCACTTCATCCCCAGCTTTCACACCACAAGCAATCAATGCTAAATGCACAGCAGCAGTACCAGCAGAGAGACACACGACCTTACGATCCAATGGTTCGCTACCATCCAGTTTACTGTTAGCCATATTTGCCAAATCCTGCTCAAAAGCATTTACATTTGGTCCCATTGGTACCACCCAGTTCGTATCGAACGCCTCCTTCACATATTTCTGTTCCGCTCCGTCCTCGCTCATGTGAGCAAGGCACAGGTAAATCATTTTTCTTTCTTCTGACATAATGATATTGTATTTTTAGTTTGTTTTCATACTGTGTATGGAGAGTATAGAGTGTATGGAGTATACTTTTCTCTCCCTTCTTCACCTTCTCTACTCTCTCTACCCTATTTCCCCTCTCATCTCACACCTCTTCCCCAGCGAACTTTACCTTGAAGCCAAGGACAGTAGCAAAGATCATCTCTATATCCTTTATGAAACTGTAGTTGCGGTAATAGTAGCAGTTCAGTCTCACCTTATCCGGGTAGATTACGTTATCATTGTATTCCGTAGCAATTTCCTGCATAGGACGGGTATCACCCTCCACCTGCTTCCTTGCCACATATTCCGAAATCATCTCATCTTCTAAACGGTATTTCAGCGTAGCAGGACCTGTAATGCCAGGACGCAACTTGAGCACATCCCTGTCATCCCCCTCCAGTTTGTCAGCATAACCAGGCACATCCGGACGAGGACCCACAAAACTCATGTTACCTATCATCACATCCCACAATCCAGGCAATTCATCCAGTTTGTAATGTCGCAACGTTGCACCAAACGGAGTGATACGGCTGTCCCCAGCTACAGAAACAGTAGAACCGTTATGGTTCACCGTCATTGTGCGGAACTTATGACAATTGAACAGTTTGCCACCCTTTCCCACACGCTTCTGCACAAAGAAAGCAGGACCACCAGGCATCTTCACCTTCACCAAGATGGCAACAACTAAAAGAACTGGCCACAAGAAACAAAGACCGATAAAAGCCACCACACGGTCAAATAAGAATTTTAGTATCATAGTCGTATCTTATTTTTTCAGCAAGTACTCCACATATAGATAATCATCTTCAAGTTCCTTCACAATGCGCACGTCGTTCACAGCCTTAGAAGAAGCCATTGACTTCACATTTTTTTTTGAGATTGTAGCATATAATCTTAACCCTAAAACTATACATATATTTGTAGTCAATACCCCCATCTGCTTTGCGATGCCACGACCTTGGTAATGAACATCCACAATCTTACCTCTAAATGCCTGTTTGTTAAAGAAACATCGCAAGAAACAATATCCTACTAACTGTCCATCGTAATAGGCACCAATCATCACAAAAGCTTTATCTTTATTCTTCTTTATTAAAGACTTCTCATCGAGTTTATGAGGATTAAAGAAGGTATATGCCTCCTGTGGTTGATTGGCAAAGAAAGTCGCAAGACTCGACATATCCACCTTTGCCAATAATTTGTAAGTATATGTATCTGAAGATGCCTCACCCAACAATCCAGGAAGCACTTTCCGTAGCTTTTTTCCATACAAGAGATTAAACAGGATGGAGTTGCACCATTCAATAAAAGTCCATATAAAGGACAAGTGATGTTTAATGTAAACCAATAGTTTTACCATATTTCAACGCAAATGTTTCATTATCTGATTATAAGTATGTTCAATAAGATAGTTTTCTTTTAGGAATTGATAGCCTTTATCTCCCATAGTTTCCATATCACAGGTAAGTATCTTATCCACTGCCTGAGTGAAAGCCATCACATCATTACTTGGAGCATAGAAACCAAAGCCATTGTCTTCAGCAATTGTACCTGTGTCACAGTTGGGGTCAGTACAAGCAATTACAGGCATCTTGTATTCTAAGTACGAGAGCAAACGGCTTGGGAAATTAGGAATGGTAAATCGATAATCCAGGAATATCAAACCTACCTGACAAGCCTGTACCAAACGGTCGTAATCTTCCTTGGGGAGCCCTTTCATCACGGTTACGGCCTTCGGTTTACGAACACCGTACCAATCTGCCAGTTTCTGATAATAAGTACCTGTACCTACTACCACAAAGTAACAATCCTCTCTATCTGCATTCGCCTCTAAGCACTGGATGAGGAATGGAATTCCCTGTGGTACACCTAAGTTTCCACCATAGATAAAGATTGGCCTATCTAAAGGGAGGTTGTATTTTGCAAGAACACTCTTGTCTTTTGCTTGAATATCATCTACCAGTTCCAAAGAGTTAGGAGCCACCTCTACCCTATCAGCAGAGAGTTCCGGATTATGTTCCAGCACGTAACGCACATTTGCAGGACTCATACAACCGATGTAGTCTGATAGTGCATATAGTTTCTTCTCCTTAGCACGGAAAAACTTATATAGAATACCCTTTACGCCAGTCTTAGACATCATTCCCATATCCACAGCATTCTGTGGGAAGATGTCTTTTAACAATAAATATGTCTTTGCTTTCGGATTAGCCTTCTTGGCATACTCAATCACCTTCGGGAAAGTAATCGGAGGAGTACTATAGAGAATCAAGTCAAAGTTTACACCTTTAAAATACTTTTTGATAGCACGTTTGTAGAGAAATTCTATGGATACCTGTCCGAGTCCCTTCTCAATGACATTGGTCTTAGTCACATTTAGGGTCCTAACACCTAATAAATGTACACCATCTTGCACTCTCACCTCAGTTGGGAGTCCATGTTTTCTTTCCCTTGGGAAAACAATATAAACCTCATGCCCTTCATCCTGGAACTTACGCATCAAGTCCGTATAAATCCCTCTGGCTTGAAACTTCTCTATGCCCGAAGACATGGTTAAAAAAAGTATATTCATATGTCATTTGAAATAATCATCTTACTATTCTTTTCCAGCACCAATGATACACAATCCACACAGGAGCCCAAATAACCTCAGAAGGATAGTGTGTCAACAAGTGAAGGTTGTGTCTTAAGATTTTTCCTACTGCACCATTTTTTCCTTGCTTCTTGCAGGTTTTCAACCTTTCATCATGATGACCAAAGTTTCCACCGACCATTACCTGAGCGAGGATGTATCTTCCCTCATTCTCGTTCGGTTCGCATAATAAGTATTGCTCGTCCAAACCGAAGACGCCTTGCATAATCCACATCACACCTTTTGCAAAACGCTCCATACCAAACATTTCTATCGTCTGCAAACCTTTTGACTTACATTCTTGCCCATACACAGCTCTCAGTACAAAATAGTAATCCATCAACTGCCTAAGCCCAACACCTTCATACAAGAAGTGACGGTATATGTGTAATAGGATATAGAATAAATTGAACTCTGCAGAAGGAGCGACGAGCTTGCCTTCGCGTTGAAATATCTGTTTCTGACTTTCCTCAGACCGAAAGTATCTCTGCAGCCTCTTATTCTTGGCCAAGTTGAGCAACACCTCTGGGCGATGGTGTATCTCCACTTCCGTATCCTTAAAAATTTTGAGATGCAGATGCTTATAATCCCAATTAACGTATTCTTGCTTTATCGAATGTGCATATTCTATTGCTTTTACTCTACCACAATCCACATATACATCGATATCTCCTGGCTGACGGTAATCTTTAAGCTCACCATAATACATGGCAACAGCTTGTCCCTTCAGTATAGAGCTATTGATGCCGTACAAGCCGAGTTTAGATTGGAGTTCCACACATCTTTGACTCATCAAATCATTTCGTTGCTGTATTTGAGCCGCAGTCCCTAACCACTGAAAATAAACCTTCTTAGGCACAACAGGAATATCACCACTCTGTGCTGAAGTTCCCATATACTTCCTCACACCAACAAAGCAGATACCAACCAATGACTGCTTCACCGCCATCTTATAGAGTTCTCCCCACTCCTCCTCTGAGGGTTGTCGAGAAAGTTTATCACCTGCACCTATTGAGAGGCGTATTAAAGAGAAGAAAAGAGTATTCATTAAAAATAAGTTACCTCATCAAGTCCTCCTCGGTAAGTGGAGCATATGCCCCATCTTTAGCTTCGAAGATTACGGTACCCGACTCCAACACCTCAATGCCATGCCATTGTCCCGCAGGAATCTGCAGTACAGGGCAGTCGCCACCTACCTCCATCAGAATCTCTTCAGTAATCGTGCCACCATCATCATAGAAGCGCTCGACCAAGCGGCCACGTACAATGACCACCGTCTCTGCACTTGTGCGATGCCGATGGATAGGAAGTGGAGTACCCGGCTCAACAGCATTGAGCATGCGTTGCGACTGCTCATCAGACGCAGTTCGCAAATCCAGACTCATCCTCAACCGCTCAGACGCTTTTGCCTGAGCGGTGAGGTGGTTTAGGGTTTCTTGGGTTATTCTCATATTCATTCTTTTCTCCAAACCATCTTGTTCACCACACCCGTATAGCTTTGGATGAGCTTCACAATCTTGGTTGATACGTTCTCGTCCACATAGTTGGGTACGGGGATTCCGTGGTCACCCTCTTTGTTC
Source organism: Bacteroidaceae bacterium (assembly GCA_017628845.1). Taxonomy (GTDB): domain Bacteria; phylum Bacteroidota; class Bacteroidia; order Bacteroidales; family Bacteroidaceae; genus Physcousia. The sequence continues at coordinate 32,750 of JAGBYI010000056.1, read as the reverse complement.
ATCTCTACAGCTACGTCCACAGCCTGCAATAGGTCGTGTTCGTTGATGCCAGCAAGGACGAAGCAACCCTTATCCAAGGCCTCGGGACGCTCGGTACTGGTGCGGATACATACCGCAGGGAACGGACGGCCGATACTCGTGAAGAATGAGCTTTCCTCAGGCAGTGTACCACTATCACTAACTACGGCAAATGCATTCATCTGTAAGCAGTTGTAGTCGTGGAATCCAAGCGGTTCCTGACGCATTACCCGCTTGTCGAGCACGAAGCCACTTGCTTCCAAACGATTGCGACTGCGAGGATGGCAGCTGTAGAGAATAGGCATATCGTACTTCTCGGCCATGGCATTGATAGCCGTGAAAAGACTGAGGAAGTTCTTCTCCGTATCGATATTTTCTTCACGATGAGCACTCAAGAGAATGTACTTACCCTTCTCCAATCCGAGACGTTGGTGAACGTCGCTGGCCTCAATGTCGGCAAGGTTCTCGTGTAATACCTCTGCCATAGGCGAACCACTCACGTAGGTACGCTGTGGAGCCACGTTGCTGGCATTGAGGTAGCGGCGAGCATGCTCCGAATAGCAGATGTTCACATCAGAGATGATGTCCACAATGCGACGGTTGGTCTCCTCGGGCAGGCACTCGTCCCAGCAGCGGTTACCGGCTTCCATGTGGAAGATGGGGATGTGCAGGCGCTTGGCACCAATCACACTCAAGCAGCTGTTGGTATCGCCGAGAACAAGCACGGCATCAGGCTTTGTCTGCACCATCAACTTATACGAAGCATTGAGGATATTGCCCATCGTGGCACCGAGGTCATCGCCCACGGCATCCATATATACCTCGGGATCTTTCAATTTGAGGTCTTTGAAGAACACCCCATTGAGGTTATAGTCGTAGTTCTGGCCTGTGTGTGCCAGGATGCTGTCGAAGTACTTACGACACTTGTTAATCACTGCCGCCAAGCGGATAATCTCGGGGCGGGTACCGACAATGATGAGCAACTTCAAACGACCATCATTCTTAAACTGGATATTTGAATAATCTGTTCGTATATTCATATCTACTTCATCTTTAATAATTAATGTTTAAACCTTCTCAAAATACGTATCTGGTTTGTTTGGATTAAATATCTCATTGCAGTACATGACAGTGACCAAATCATTGGTATCGGAGAGATTGATAATGTTGTGCGTATAACCAGGTAGCATATGCACAGCCTCTATCTTGTCGCCACTCACCTCAAAGTTCAACACCTCATCGGAACCTACACGACGTTGCTGAATCAAGCCATGGCCACTCACCACGATGAAAAACTCCCACTTGGTGTTGTGCCAGTGCTGCCCTTTTGTGATACCAGGCTTAGAGATATTGATGGATACCTGCCCGCAGTTGAGTGTGTGTACCAACTCCGTGAAGGATCCACGATCATCCACATTCATCTTAAGAGGGAAGGAAACCTTTTCCTTGGGCAGATAACTCAGGTACGTACTATATAGTTTCTTCGGCAGACTACCTTCGGGAATCTCGGGAATATTGAGTGTCTTGGGCTGCTCGGCAAAACTGTATATCATGTCCACAATCTCACCCAATGTGGTCTTGTGCGTGATGGGGCAATAGCAATACCGTCCGTCAGCAGTAGGTACAGTCTCTACGCCATCAAACTCGCAACGATGTGCTGCCCCCTTGAGGGCTGATATCATCTCGTCCACAAGGTCATCAATGTATAGCAACTCCATCTCCACACTGCGGTCGTTGACCTGTATGGGGAGGTCGTGGGCAATATTGTTGCAGAAGGTAGCTATAGCACTGTTATAGTTGGGGCGGCACCACTTACCAAACAGATTGGGAAAGCGGTATACCAACACCTCAGCTCCAGTCTCCTTACTGTACTCGAACATCAGTTCCTCACCAGCCTTCTTGCTCTTGCCATACTCACTGGTGCCGAAGCGCCCCGCCAGTGTAGCCTGTATGGAACTGGATATCATTACAGGACAAGTGTTGCCATACTTCTTCAAGGTATCGAGCAAGGTAGAGGCAAAACCGAAGTTGCCCTGCATAAACTCCTCCTGATTCTGCGGACGGTTAACCCCTGCCAGATTGAAGACAAAGTTGCAATCACGGCAATAGCTGTCCAGTTCCTCGACTGTAGAGTCTATGTCATATTCATAGACCTCGCTGACAGTCACGTCGCCGTAGCACTTGGCCTTGCCCTCCTTGATGTTATTGAGTTGTGCACATAGGTTACGTCCCACGAAACCTTTGGCACCAGTTACTAAGATCTTCATTATTTATCTTTTATGAACACGAATTGCACGAATTAACACGAAAACATCTGTACACTGTACTAAATATTATTCGTTAGATTCGGGTGATTCGTGTTCTTATATACTACTCCGAACGAATCTCCTTACCCTTGCTACGAGGTATCAAACCGAGGTCTTCACGGATGAAGCGGAGCTTGAGCAGCAGTTGCTTCATACCCTCCACATCGAGGCGACCAGTGTTGTGGCTGTGGTAGTCCTCAATCTTTGACACCTCTTCACTGCCATCAGTGAAGAACTTATCGTAGTTAAGGTCACGGTTGTCACAGGGGATGCGATAGTAGTCGCCCATGTCTATGGCCTTGGCCATTTCCTCGCGAGTCACAAGCGTCTCGTAGAGCTTCTCACCATGACGGGTACCGATTACGCGCACCTCGGTCTCACCATACTTCGGATTGATCTGGGCATAGGTTTCCTTCAGTGCCTGTGCTAACACATCGAGTGTAGCAGCAGGAGCCTTCTGCACGAAGAGGTCACCATTCTCACCATGAGTAAACGCATAGATAACAAGATCCACTGCATCATCAAGTGTCATCATGAAGCGAGTCATGTTGGGGTCAGTGATGGTGATGGGCTTGCCCTGCTCAATCTGCTCTACCCAAAGAGGGATTACCGAACCACGACTGGCCATCACGTTACCATAGCGAGTGCAGCAAATGGTTGTCTTGGCACCTTGACCGAGCTCACGTCCCTTGGCTATGGCCACCTTCTCCATGAGCGCCTTCGAGATTCCCATGGCATTGATGGGATAAGCCGCCTTGTCGGTAGAGAGTACCACCACGTTCTTCACCTCGTGATCAATGGCCGAGAGCAGCACGTTGTGTGTACCCACCACATTGGTCATGGTAGCCTCCATGGGAAAGAACTCACATGAGGGCACCTGCTTGAGAGCCGCAGCAGCGAACACATAGTCCACACCACGCATAGCCACATCCACCGACTCACGATTGCGTACGTTTCCGATGTAGAACTTCACCTTACCGGCCACATCGGAGTACTGAGCCTGCAGGTGATGGCGCATATCATCCTGTTTCTTTTCGTCACGGGAAAAAATACGAATTTCCTTGATGTCACTCTCGAGGAAGCGACGAAGCACGGCGTTACCAAACGAACCCGTGCCACCTGTAATCAACAGGGTTTTGTCTTTGAAAATAGACATAATAATGAATAATATTATTTAGAAATTATTTCACTATATAGATTAATGTAGTCTTGGAATCTGTGATTCTTGTTATATAATTGTTCCGCGCGTTCTCTGCATGCTTTAGAATAAAACTTCTTTCCTTTAGAACAAATTACATCTATTGCATAGGCTAAACCGCAAAAATCACCTGCCTCCACTACTACTCCAGTATCAGAGGAAATAAGTTCGGGACTTGCTGTTTTGTTATAAACGATGGAAGGGGTACCACAAGCAAAACCCTCAACTGTAGTAAGACCAAAAGTTTCTTCATAAGAGAGATTTAGCACAATGTCTGCTGAAGAATAAAGGTTTACTAGTTCTTGTATGTTATTTGTTCTCTCTACTCCAATTATTTTTGATGGAAGTAATGATAATTGTTTTTTATTTAATCCAACCAGAACTATTTGATAGGATGAAGATAGAACTTTTGAAAGTTCTATATAGTCTTCTAAACCTTTTCTATTACTCCAAGCTGAAGCGACTCCTAATAGTATTTTACTTCCTTTTTTTATTCCGTATTGTTTGTGTACATCTGTGCAATTCTCTTTGAATACACTCAAGTCTACACCATTTTTAATAACAACCACACGATGATGATTTAAAAAGGATTCATTTATCTGATTAGCCAACCAATTACTTACCGGTACGATAGTCAAAGATCTTAAGGAGTTGAATAACTCTTTCTTTAACAAAAAGTTTTGCCTTGATCTATCTACAGATAAGCAATTAACTAATGGACAATTATTGCATTCCTTTTTCCATTTTTTACACCCTATATAATCATAGTAGGAGCAATGTCCAGTGAAAGCCCAACAGTCATGCTGGGTCCAAACAACAGGAATGTCTTTTGCCACAATATAGTTAAAAAGCAATTTATAATTCAAGTAATGGTCATGAATGTTGTGCAAATGTATTATGTCAGGTTTTATTTTTTCTACGTGTTTCAGAAAGACACGTGTAGCATCTCTTGATGCTAAACCCTCTCTGTCACCAAAACGACTCTCTGCATAATGTTCATATACATCAATCTGATTTCCAATTTTTATGGTATTTAAATTAGATGGATTTGCATGTCTTCCATATGCTATATAAGAATCCCATCCTTGCGCCTGAGCCAAAACACCAATCTGTTCAGAGATCTTTCCTGTCGATCCCCAATTAGCGGTAACGTTGATTTGAAGTAATTTAGGCATGATTATTTATAGAATTTATACTTACGCCTTACTGCGTAAACGTCCAATTTTCGCATATCACCTTTAATTTGGAACGATTAACGATAAGCGTTTAGCGTTTAACACCTTTAAAGAATATGAATTCAATTAATCCCGGTTCATCTCTCTGAAGAATGGTGTGCACATGATGTATTTTTAGAAGCCGAGATGTGCCTGGTAGCTTGCCGATGCGTGGGTACCTGGGAACTTATCAATAAATTCCGGATGGCCCTCTGCTGGCAGATATGCCTCGTGCATCCGGCCATCCCTGTCAAGGTAAACCACAATCTGGTAGTCGTGCTGGATTATCTTCTGGACTTGTTCGAAAGAGCGCCTGACGCGCTTGAACAGGAAAGTGCATCCTTCAGGTATCCGTGTCTCGTCGGACTCGTGAACGTGTACCTCGTCCGCGGCCATCGTATTGTACTTGATTCCCTTGCGAAACTCGTCAACTCCTGTCGTGTGCTTTTCCTCCTTGTCTGCATCTTCGTCGCTAAGAAGATTTAGGATATACTCTTCAAATCCATATGTTTTTCCTCTTTCAAAAACGAGGAGATCAATTGCTAGTTTTGGCATAATATTATTTGGAAAAATAGTCAACATTACCTTTTGTATTTTCTGCTTCTGTAAACAGTGACAATGGAATTAGGAGCCAAACTTTTAAAATGGTAGACTAAATATTGTTTGACGTGTCGAATGTAATAACCTAGGCTCCCATAAGTTCCCAATAGTTTCTCTCTCTCTTTAAATAAAAGCATACCATTTGTAGAAGAGAATCCATCCATCAGATAATTACATATGAAAACATCGACATGCATAAATCCTAAACCATCCTTAAAGATACGATAGAACATATCCATGTCTGCCAAAATTTTGTAATCAGTATTAAAAAGATACTTCTTAATGACAGAAGTTCGAACCATAGAAGACTGATGATTAAAAGGAAGATGTCTGCTAAAATCCAAATTTGAAGAAGCACGATTCACTGACTTACCAAACGGATATACTAAATAATTATCCCCATAAATGACACATACATCATCTTTGATGTCATGTGCAAATACCTGAGATAAAGTATTATTAGATACAAAAGTGTCACCAGCATTCATAAATAATATCCATGAGCCGTGTGCATAATTTAAGGACTTATTCATTGCATCGTAAATTCCTCTGTCGGGTTCGCTGATCCAAAAATCAATTTTATCCTTAAAATTTTTTATAATCTCTACAGAATTATCTTTACTGCCACCATCTATGACTATATATTCTAAATTCTTATAGTCTTGCAGCGTTACATTTTCAATAGTTTTTTTTAAGTTTGTCGCATCATTAAAAGATACTGTTACAATTGTAATTGTTTTATCCATATCAAATTGAAAACAAATTCAAATATTTTAAAAAGATAGTTCCTCTGTAAATTGTAATTTTAAAAATGGCAAACCTAAATATAGAGGATAAAAATTAAAAGTTTCCCCCTGTATAGTCAGAAGGATAAATACAAACATATACATCGACAACGAAAAATTGTTGTTTTTCTTCAACTTCAATAATGTGTACAAGAGATAATATATCATAGCTGGAAATCCAAAGCTCAAGGTCATATAGACAAGTCCGTTACCAGTTATGAATTCCGGAATACGTCCTACGTTCATTCCACATATCCAGTTTTCCTTTATATATGTCCTATATCTAATAAAGTCTGTTATTCTACCTTGAGAACTATCTACATCGGAGAGATTATCAATGATTTTATCATGCAAAAAACTCAATTCAAAAAACGCACATACAGCAGCAATGCATACAATCAATGTTAGCAAAAATCTAATAGATTTATTAAATTTACTATACTTATAGATATAATAGATGATTACAAATCCAAAAACTACATAACCTGTGGTACTAACTGTTGTTAATAGAGCAACAATCAAAAAGATTAACGAATATTTACGCGTAGTACTCTTTGGCATCATTAATGCAAACAAAATTGCAAGATTGAGATAGCCTTGAAATGCACCTGGTTCCCAAAACATACCCGCATTTCTTGGAATTACACCCCAATAATCTTCATATATTTCTGTATAAATGATAAGACTGTGTGATGATTTAAAAGATATAAAGGCTGGTATATATCCGACCAAATTTGTATATGTAAATAAAAACAAAGATATAACAGCAACTATTGTAATAACCTTAACGTATATGTATTGAAACTTTGCTCCTAATGATTTTATTATTGCTAGACCAACAAACATTCGCAGTAACTGGAAAATTTGACTATTAACGGCAATATCATCAACAGATAGTAACTGTAATAAAAATACAATAATAAAAACAGATATATATGAAATGTAATCTTTAGCTATATAGATATTCCTTTTGTTTGAATATAAAAAAGACAATATAACTAGTATGATATACAATTCACGCACATATGTGGAATAAATAAAAATTGGATTACCGCTTGCAACAATAAGCAGTAAACACATTACAAAATCTAATGTTATATTCTTTTTCAGAGACCTAATCATTCTAGTATTTTGTATTTACATATTGCAGATTGTGTTATATATCTCAACCAATCGCAATGCATTAGTATTTCTATCGTGACGTGTAATTGCCACACTACGCTCAGCAGAAGACAAAGTTGAAAAATCTTTTAGTTCAAACAATCGCATCACAAGCTGTGCTAACATTTTATACTCTTCATACCGATACAGATATCCTGTATGCCCATCCTCGACAAGCGATGGTGTTCCACCACAATAGGATGCAACAACGGGCACACCGAGAATCTGGGCTTCGCAGAGGCTATTGGATGAATTCTCGATGGCAGAACATAAAACATAAACATTGGCATCAAGATAAGCCTGTTTCATCTGAGATTCTGTCAATGAACCCATAAAATTGAGATGCTTCTCTAGTTTATGTTTCTTTACCAAACGCCTAAGGTATAAATGGTATCCTTGAAAATGCAGTATAGTTTTGAAATCATTGTTCAGTACGCTACTGCCACATACATTTACTTTAACATCAGGATAACGTTCAGCAATAATCATTAATGCTTTCACAAATATATGAGCTCCCTTTAAAGGAAATGCGCTATTACTTAAGAAGATGGTATGCTTATTGCACTTGGAGTAGTCCCATACAGGAGATTCGTAGAATGAAGTCCTCAAAGTCTCCTCCATGTGATGATATTGCAACTTTGGGTTAATTGTAGTGACATGATCATGATCCCATTGCGTGCGGCCTATAATATCTGTTGCTTTTTTTATCACATACTCCTCACACCTGGCACGCTTATACATACTCGGTTTTGCGTTTAAAAGGAATGTTTTGCGATAAAAATCCAAAGGTGTGATGTTTGTCAACTTGTCCCAAAAGGAAATTCCCCCATCGGCAAATGGTGCAATTCCACTAGCAAGCCCCTGGATATTTACAAGCGTACGAACTTTACCATTATTAGCCATACAAACAGCTTGCGCCAACGAATGTTCTGTGCCATGAATATGAATCAAATTTGGAGCAAAGTCGGCAATTGCCTCACGGCAGGCAACAATTTGAATCCGTGTAGTCTTTTCCATGTGCTTGCATGGAACCATGTAATATCTAATGCCACCGACCTCGTGCATAGTATATTGTTTACCATGCGAATATACAATTACACCCATCTGGAGATCAAGCATATTATCTAATAGAGCTTTTGCTGACGAATACATCCAACCACAATATGATGGAGCAGCCTGTCCAAGGTGCTCACAAAGTGGAGGGAATGGCACAAGGCTAACCCAAAGTACTTTCATATAGTTATTTTTGTAATATTTTCTTTACTTGATTCTTTATACGTCTGACATAAATAGCCATATACATTGATGTTCTTGATGTAACATGCTTAGCATGTCGGATATTCTCACTATGAATTGATACTAAAGATATCATATTGTTTAATTCTGATAAGAAGGAATCTTTGCGAAGAATGATACCTGAACTTATGCATAATAAATTCAATGTCCAAATACAGTAATTAACATAAGACTCCATAATAGTCTTGTCCCAAATTCCAGCCTTAAACAAGCTTTCCTGTATTGCAGTCATTAACTTACTACAGCCGATGTACCCCATAGTTCGAGATGACGCACTCCCTTCTCGACTGATACATACATAATGAATTCCTTCGTTACAAATAGCGACATTTGAGTTTATGCGGGAAGTGATCAGAATAAGCATTAGGAGATCTTCATTCTGGAAGACATCCTTGTCATCCAACCACTCAAGCCCGTCAAATAATTGGCGCTTGATGAGTTTTGAACATGGACCGTAGTATGTAGTTCTATCAAGCAACTGGCAAATATATTCTTTGGGAGAAAGAGAGGCTTTGTCTGTTTTTGTTTTGATTAAACGGTCTATTGACTGATATAGAATCGTACCTGCAATAAACTCGTTTTTGCCATCATCATACTTCATGAGATTGCTAATGGCATCAGCTGGCATTTCATCATCTGCATCAGAGAAGAGAATCCATTCGCCTATAGCATGCTCGACTCCAAATTTGCGTGCAGATGTAGCACCTCCATTGGGTTTGTGGAACACCTTAACGCGTAAATCTTGGGAGGCAATTCGGTCACATATTTCTCCACTTCGGTCGGGACTGCCGTCGTCTATAAGCAGGACTTCAAAGTCGGTGAATGTCTGCCTTAAAATTGTCTGGACACAATCTTCTATATATGGTTCTGCCTTATAGACAGGAATTATGATTGAAACTTTTGGTATAGTATTCATAATCTACTATTCATTTTTAGATAGTTCCTGCTATGGACTTTTCCAAATAATCCTGTGATGCAGCTCTCATTTCCGCCAACCTATCATCAATCTTTGAATAATCAACAGGGGCGATTTCAGGCACTGCATCCATACTTATAAATCGATCTAACTGACCAACTTGCGTTAGGATGGACTCCAAGCGAATGTCGGCTGAGTTTCCTTGACGCACGGAATAGAAATCCTTCTTGAATACCATAGATAATGCTGTGCCATGGAAAGAAGTTGTAAAAACACATTCTGCATTCTTGATGTAAGCCAGGAACTTCTCGGGATTAGCCTCTTGGTCATATTTCTTGCCATATAGAAGACTGGTGTCATTTACCAAGATAACGACCTTTGCGCCATTTTTTTTAGCATATCGGTCAGCCATCTTTTGTACTTTCTTATGATTTGTCAACTCGTATATAACTACATACTTATCCATCATCGGTCTGCTCAAATCCAAATTATCGTAAACAGATGGATGGGCAAGCATAGTCGGATCAACATTCATATACACAGGTTTGTCTGTGAGAGGCTGGAGCAATTTCTGAAGTTGTAGTTCGCGAACGCCAATAGACTGCAGTTGATTAAGCTTGACTCTATACTGAGCCTTTTCTTCCTCGTTCAACTCCTTGGATCTATTACTTGCTGCATACGAAAAGACTCTACACTTGAATCCATCACCATAATATGGTCCATCAAAACAGTTGTTGGTTATGCGCTGGTTCCAAATCTGGTCGCTACCAAGAAGAATGCAATCAAAGAAAGACATGTCATCCTCAGGCTTGTATGGATACAGGCGGAATTTACTCTTCATGAAACTAAAGAAGTTTGCATTTCTTTTCTGACGTAGCCCATCAAAGAACTTTGAAAGGATTCTGTCTGGAATTTCACTTCTAAAACCGCCTCTTAAACACCATCTCCACGAACGCTTGCCCGTATAAGTCTTCATATGATACTCTGGTGCATAATCTATTATGAAGACCTCATGTCCCATCATACGCAAATGCTCTTGCATAGCATAGGCTTGTATCATTGCGCCATAATTAACCGGGAAATGAAATGTAATTATACCTATTTTCATTTTATCTTTCTAATAAGTTTTAATAAAAACGGATATTTTACCCCAAAATGAAGAATCTTGCTGTCAAAATTCTTGGCAAATTGACGATATATCATTAAAGCCAAGTTCTCATTTTGTGGGGTTGTTTCAGCCTCTATTATTATGGCACTATCCAAATTATTCTTTAAAAAATCATTTTCGACCTCAAGAAAACAATCCTTATTTGCTACGCGGTAATACTTGATGTTTGCTGATTTACACAAATCTACAATAGCGCTATTAACCTGATCACCAAAATGACCTGCTGCTGCCACGTAAGTATCTGCCCCATCAGCAAGCGCTCGCGAAGCGGGATGGCAATAATTTCGGAATTCGATGCCTCGGCCATTGTTTACAACTATCAATCTTATGTTTTGGGGTAGATTCTTGTTCAGAATTATATTTGAATCATAATAAAAAGCAAGGTCTCCTACAACCCCAAAAAATAACTTATCTGGATTGGAAAGTGCGGCTCCTATGAGAGAAGATACACATCCATCGATACCAAATCCACCCACATTACATGCCGATTCAACTCCATCTGGCAGGTTGAAGAAATCCCATGAACGAAGACTGTTTAGAATGCCAAAATGAATCTGAGAGTTTTGGGGTAGTTTTGATGATAATTCCTTGGCAATCCAAATATTGCTAAAAGGAACCTCAGGCAATGTGTTGAAGAAGCCTTCAGACTCTTTTCTGCAATTTGCAAGAAATGTTTGAGATGTATTTATATTGTCATCCGCATACATACTGAAGAATTTGGATTCTTTCATTTTAAACACATTTTTTAATTTGCGGAAGAAATCCACATAAGCACCATCGGGATTAACACGCCAAACCTCTTTTGGACTAATACCGAGAAATGTATAATAATCACCAGATATTTCGCCTAAGTGAATTAGAAGGTTTACCTTCCTGTGTTTTGATAAATACTTCTCTTGGCTGAGCACAATACTCATATTCACTTTATACTTGCCATTATAGCCGCTTGTATGATCACATAAGACTATAGCATTATGATTTTTACAAAACGTATCGATTGCTTGAATCTGCAGGTCTGTAAGTTTGGAATGCGAACCTATAAATATGCAAATATTACCAATAGGAAGTTTAGGACGATTCTCTGCTGATGAAACTGTAGGTATATACCTTGCTGGTGGTAATTCCTTGACTGAAAAATCAAGACTATATGTGGTACAAACATTAATGAGAACGGGCTTTCTAACGTCCAATAATGTTGAAAGAGCCTCGTTGCAACGCACTGTCTGAGACCATTCGTCTTCACCATCTTTAATGTTATCAAACTGATATGACTTGTAAATCATATCTATTGGAGAATGTGCTCGATCTGTTACTTGTGCCTGCAAATGTCCTACGGAAGCCAATGAGAGACTTGAAGTAATAACCAGAATAGGAACATTGCGTTTGTAGGCATAGGTCAATGCCGCCATATAGTTGCGAGAGGCTGTTGCACCAGTACATGAGAGAACTACAGGTTCGTTACTCTTTTCGGCAATACCGATTGCCATATAGGCAGCAGCACGCTCATCAACACAAGAATACATTTCAAAAAATGAATCGTGCTGCATACTGCCAACAAGCGCAAAATTTGTTGCACCTGGAGAAACAACGACTCTTTTGATGCCATATTTCTTCAAAAGGAATATGATAATCTGTTTATTGCGCTCGTTTGTGTAGTAACAACCTGTTTTATATCGAAGGTCATCATATTGCTTTTCTAACTGATTCATAATACAATTTCTATATATAGAGGTTTATCACTAATTACAAGCTTTTCTATTACGCAGTCCCTCTCTGTAATGTTAATATGACAGCAGTCCCACCCGAACCTTTTTGCTACATCAAGAATTGTAGGATTTTGTTCATCGATAATAACTGAAAAGATAACTATATTACCGTTAACATGCCTGATGCCAAACATATTAAGGTCGTATGCAAGTTCTTCTGCAGAGAAAATGCCAACATGAAGCTTGTTGCGATCAACGATGGAGGAACCAATCAACATAGAGAGGTTGCCATCCTTTGTACAATGATCATTTCTTAATACAACCTCACAAAGATGGCTACACTCACAAACAAAATCCTTTCCTATGTGAACACATGCAGAAGATGGTATGATTTTAGTGATAGCCGTTACGTCTATCTGATCAGAAACAGCATTCTCTGCTTGTACTACAGGTTCCTGATAGGAACCTAATGAAAGATATACTGGGCCTTTCACTTCAGCGAACAAATAGTCAATCGCCTTGTGTATATCTTGTTCTGTACCTGCACGATTGTAGAGTGTATTGTTGACATAATACCTAATCGTATCATTAGGATTCATTGTTTGGTTAATCACGTTATCACAAGAAAGTGCAACAACCAGAATTGGCAATTTACGATAGTAGGCCTCTGTTAAAGCTGATGTAAGATTACGATAGGAATCATTATCTGCACACCAGATAACTACGGGTTGCTCTGATTCTGCACATAAGCCGGTAGCAACATAACCTGCCGATCGCTCGTCTATAATATCTATAGGGTTAGGCAGACTCATCTCTGATTTAGAGAGCAACAACCTAGCGGAAGGGCATACAATATGCTTTATGATTTGTTGATTCTCAAGAGACTTGAGTAATATATCTATTGATTTATTCATATCAGAAAGGATAATCTATATCACCATTATTAACATTTCCTGCACCTCCTGTCATAAAGAGTGTGTCTCCTACGACAAGGCGCGCCATATCACTTACAAGAATAACCGCCATACTGGCTATCTCGCAAGGCAAAGCATATCTGCCTGAAGGGGTTGCTGGCAATGAAATGTCATTTGTATCAGGCTTTCGCAACAAAGGAGTTGCAGTAGGTCCAGGAGCCAGAGCGTTTACTGTAATACCATAAGGAAGCAATGTACGTGCAAGGCCTTGAGTAAAGCCACGGATGCCCCATTTAGAAATGGTATAAGCACAAGCTGCAGGACGAATACTTGATGCTGACGATATGTTTAGAATATTACCATGAATAGCATTTTGTACCATATACTTTCCTGCAACCTGAGACAAGAAAAACACACCCCGCAGATTTGTATTGATAACATCATCAAACTTCTCTGGTGTGGCATCTGCAATTGAAGATCCAGAGACACCTGCATTGTTGACAAGGATGTCAATAGATCCAAATTTTGACACAGCTTCATCAAAGCAACTTTGTAACGTCTCGACCTTTGTCATATCCATTACTATGCCACAACAAACACCAAGTTTAGAAAGTTTATCAACAACCGCACTCAGTTTGCTTTCGGAACGACCGGTAATTATAACTTTTGCTCCAGCTTCCATAAATGCCTCTGCAATAGCATATCCAATGCCACTAGTACCACCAGTAATCAAGGCACATCTCCCATTCAGCATTTCATTGGGGGCAAGTTTAGCAACGTTAGCCTGAATGACGGTTTTAGGCTGAAGATTATTTAATATAATCTTTGCAACACCCTTTATTTTCTTTACAATTGACATATCTTTATTTTCTTCCTATGAGTCTTGAGATAATTACGTATAAATAGTGGGGATAGCGGTGGACTGAAAGAGCCAATCTGAGCTTGGAGTATTTCGCTCGTTCCGCTGCTTTCTTTTTGGCTACTGCAGAATATTCTTTGTATCCTATGTCTTTTAACCAATGCAGCAACTCGTTACAGTAAGGATATGTTTTATTGCCATCAATCGTTTCTATGTTATCCCATAGCCAACACGGATTACTCTCAACATATTTGTACTTACTGATGTGCTTTGCAAGTTTTGTCTCCGAAAAACCTTCAAATCCCCAATCTATTGGGTTTTCTCCAGCACATAGAATGTTTAACTGAGTACGCACACACTTGCCACAATAACCGCATTGGGTATATCCATCTCGAAAGCATGCCCACAATTTGGTTTTTACATTATGCTTCTTGCACCAATCAATAACATTGCTCACCTTTTTTGAACGTCGCACCAAGAGTCCTTCCTGCTCAGTAAAACGAATATCTGCAAACCCGATAGAGTCTGTAATGTCAGGATGCGCACCATCTAAATTAAGAAAGAGTTGATCCTCAAGTTGCTCAAAAGACGAACCCATTACCAATTCCTTAATTCCTGATAAATAAGCAATAGGGGCGACACTACACATATTAGCTATATATCTTATACCACCCCAACCATCAAAATTAAAAGCTGGACTATTCAGCCCAAGAGATTTACGAAGATAAGTATCGACTTCATGATACTTAGTTGATTGAGCATTGAAATTATTTGAGATAAGCAGCCAATCGCTATCTACAATCTTCGAAAAACTTTTGATCAAAGAGAATTTCTCCTCACGAAGAGGACCTTCGTTCTTTGCTTGTGTTTCAATATCTGGAATGTTTACCAATAAGGATCTTTTTCCTGAATTATTGATTCCTGCATGGCAAGCATCCACACCTCCTGAGAAGAATACTACCTTATCATATTTGGCGTCTAATACTGGTGTGTTCTTGACAATTTTACCTATTGTTACCTTACCCCTCCATTCCGCATTGAATGGTCCATAGATTTTTGAATAAGCATCATAAATGACAGGGAGCTGGTCAAATAAAGTTTTATCCATCTCAGGGATAATCAGCTCAACTTTATAGAAGTAGGTAACTGGAAGTAAATAGAGAGAGATAGGCAGTTGTAAAATTGACTGAGGACATTTACTTAAATCATAATAATCCTCGCCATGATATCTAATAAATAAATCTACAACCTCTTGTTGCAATAACCCGAGACCTTTTTCTTCTCGGACTTGGTAGCGTATTGTATTACCTTCTACGTAGGTCTTTACTATTTCTATCTTTTTCATATTATTGAATTAGTTTTTACTAAAAAACTTATTTACCATTTTCTTGCCTGTTGACAGCACCAAGGCTCTTTCGCTTTTACTGAGTCCTAGTGTGAACTCACATAACAACGTCCAGATTATTGCAATTGGAACAACTATAAAGAATCGCAACGTTGATTGCGGCATAATATATACAAAAATGCCAGGAACTACAAAGGCAATGATTGTAATAATTGTACACCGTAAAACACACTCCTTCATAAACCTTAATACTGGAAAGTCAATTATGCGTTTTAACTCTACAAGTGTGAAGCCTTTTGCCGTAGTGTTCAGTAATATGAATATTACGTATGAAATCCATACTGGAGCGCCCAAGCTATAGCATAACCAGGTTAATGGGAAAATGAATGCTGTGTATAGTGCAATCCTTAACTGTACCCTTTTCAATTGACCAGATGCTAAGATTACATTGTGTAGAGCAAAACTAATAATGATTGACCAACTTTCGAAAAGTGCAAAACGCAGGAATAGACTCGCAAAAGCAGGAGGTTCTTCAAGCCAAAGCTTTAGAAGAGTATCAGCTTCCCAAAATACAGGTACTATAAATAAGAAAATAAGGAACCATGTAAACTTTGTACCTTGAAACACAAGGAAAAGGACACGATCCATATCTTTTGAAGCATAACTTTTGGTAATCTGTGGAATAAAAGCCACTGTAAAATTACTCACAAATGATGTGATAGAATTCGTTACCGAAATAGCAACACCTCGAGCAGCATTTAATGCAACACCAAAGAACACGTTGATAAGCATATTAAGACCTTGAGTATTGAACACCCAAACGCCATTGCCAACAAGATACCAGCCTGTAAATTGTGACATTTCATTGAAGAAGGATTTATCAAATAATCTGTAGTTGTACCTTGACTCATCAAAATGTTTTGCACAATACCAGGAATAGAATAAACGCATACATAAAGCAATTGCAGTATTAAGTATAGCGAACAGTATCAATCGATCACCATCAAAAGCCTTTATTACAAAACAGACTGCCAGTTTTAGAGTAACATCGACTATGCTCATATAGGCATAAATAGACATGTGCTCATGAGCAATAATTGTTGCATTGTAAGGTTGACTAATCAGATTGAGAACTAACGTAACGATTGAGCATTGCAACACCCAATGAGCAGCAATCATACGTCCATCTGGGATATCGGCTTTATAAGTAAGGAACCATACTCCAGCAATCTCTAACGCCAAAACAGCAATGATAGATAGTGCAATCATAACATTTACGCTAGTAGAGAATACAACCTTCATTCGTTGCTTGTCGCCTTCTCCCAAAGCGTATGTGATGAATCTTGTAATAGATTGTGTAACAGCTCCTGTTATCAAGGAACTCATTGCAACGATCCCTCCGATGACATTATTGATACCATAGTTGTCAACTCCCAACGCCTGAAGCATCACTCGACTGGTGTATAGGCTAACAATCATAGTTATAAATGTTCTGAAATACAATGCTATTGTATTCTTCGCTATGCGTTTATTATTTGCTAATTGAGCAGACATGGATAGATGTGAGTAGTGAGTAGTGAGTTATGAGTAGTGAGTAGTGAGCAATGAGTTGTGAGTTGTGAGTTGTTATCCACCCCCTCCCCCCCCCTTTGGGGGTGTCCGCACGTCGCACTGGAAACTGCTACCCTCATAGGGCACTGAAGCACATTTAGTGCTTCATCTAAAGACCCTCTTCGCCCACCTGTCTCAGGGGGACAGTTTGAGGGGATAGGTTCACATTACTTGTCCAAGGCTTCGTACTTGGAGCATTTGGATTTGTATTCGGGGACTATTTCTTTCATTATCTTTACTATGGCCATGTCGTCGTGGGAGTGGGAGGCGGAGAGGAGGCGCTCTTCGTTCTGGCAGGCTACTTCGTAGTCGTACTCGCGGACGGTGGCTATCATTATCTTGGGGTTGTGGGTGGGCTTGGTCTGCTCCTTGTCGCTGAGGACTTCCTCGTAGAGTTTTTCGCCTTCGCGGAGACCGGTGAACTGTATGTCTATGCCTTCTGCCCCGGAGAGCTGTATCATGCGGTGGGCAAGGTCGACAATACGGACTGGGGCGCCCATGTCGAAGACAAAGATTTCGCCTCCCTTGCCCATGGTACCGGCTTCGAGGACGAGCTTGCATGCCTCGGGGATGAGCATGAAGAAGCGGATGATGTCGGGATGGGTGACGGTGATGGGACCGCCCTTGCGTATCTGTTCCTTGAAGATGGGGATGACAGAGCCATTGCTGCCCAGGACATTGCCAAAGCGGGTGGTGACGAACTGGGTGATGCCCTGCACCTTGCCTTCCTGGATGGCCTTGTTCAGGGACTGGCAGTAGATTTCGCAGATGCGCTTGGAGCACCCCATGACGTTGGTGGGGTTGACGGCCTTGTCGGTGGAGATCATGACAAACTTCCTGGTGCCATACTTCACTGCAAGGTCGGCTATCACGCGCGTACCATATATATTATTCTGCACTGCTATGCCGGGGTTGTCCTCCATCATGGGCACGTGCTTGTAGGCGGCGGCATGGAAGACGTAGTCGGGACGGAACTGGGAGAAGATCTGCTCCATGTGGTCCTTGTTGGCAATGCTGCTGACGATGGTGTGACTAGGTATATAGGGGAACTGGCGTGCCATCATCAGGCGGATGTCGTGCATGGGAGTCTCTGCCTGGTCGATGAGTATCATGGAAGAGGGGCGGTAGAGGGCAACCTGACGCACCATCTCGGAACCTATGGAACCGGCAGCACCGGTGATGAGGATGACCTTGTCCTGAAGCAGCTGTCCAATGGCATCCATGTCCACTTCTATCTTGTCGCGAGGCAAGAGGTCCTCAATGTCCACTTCGCGGAGGTTGCGGTGTGTGAGTTCGGAGGTGCCGTCCCACTCCTCGGCGGCAGGCATCATCATGATGTGTATGCCTGCGGCAAGGAACTCGTCAACCATCTCGGTGTTCTGACGGAACATCTCTGTCTTTAGCGGTGATACGAGGAGTGTCTTGACGCCAAGGTGCTTCATCTTTGTGGCGATGCCGGGATGGTTGATATATATCTTCTTGCCAAAGAGGGTAATGCCCTTCATTTCCTGTCCGTCGGAGATAAAGGCTAAGAGGGTGTACTTCTTGTCCTTGACGGAGGAGATGCTCTTGGCAAGGGAGATGCCTCCTGCCTTGGTGCCGTATATGGCTACGGGAACGGAGTTGTCGGTATGGAAGTTGTCGTACATCCTCTTGACGATGACGCGCTCCATCCACATGAGCATGGTGGCAATGAGGAAGGTGACAACGACACCATGGGGGGATGCTACGGAGCAATGGGGTATGTATTCGTCCACAAACGAGAGCAAGGCTGTGAGCAGTGCTCCAACCATGGTGGCAAATGCTATGCGCTGAAGGTCTATGAAAGAGGAGTAGCGGATAATGCCTCTGTAGGTATGGAAGAGGGCGAACGATATGGCATATAGCAGGGTGGTGAGGAGCGCTCCAATCACAATGGAGCGGAAGGAGTTGGTGAAACCTATATCATCCAGTTCGTAATACTTGCCTACGAAACTTGCAAACAAGACGATGAAGCAATCCAACGCCAGAACTCCCCAATGGGGAAGGGTCTTGCGGGCGAAGTACCAGTCACTGAGTTTGGAGAGGAGTTTCATGGTTGAAAGATTAACGTTGAAGGTTGAAAGTTGAACGGGGAGCGATTAAGGTTTAACGTTGAAAGTTTAACGAGGGACGAGCTATGAGCTATGAGCTATGAGCGGTGAAAGTTTAACGTTTAAAGTTGAAGGTTTAACGGGGAGCGATGAGCGATTAACGATTAACGATTAAAGTTTAACGATGAGCGGTGAGGGGTGAGCGGAGAGTTTGTTATCCACCCCCTCCCCCCCTTTGGGGGTACTCCACCCTGTCTCAGGGGGAGAAAGTGAGCGGTTAAGGTTGAATGTTTAACGATGAAGGTTTAACGTTAAAAGGTTTATGGTTTCTTTGATTCTATGAGGGCATCGGATTTCTGCAGATACCAGGTGTTGTATTCTGCCATGTCTACGTGTGTGCCGTCGATTTGGATGTGTTTCTTTTTCTGGTGCAAGGAGGGATTTGACTTGCATAGGCTACGGAACTGGTTCTCGTCGATTATATGCATGACAATGGGGAATGGATTGTCCTTGAGCTTTACTACATCGGGAACGTCCTTGAGTTTCGTAAGATGCTCGGCCTGAAAGGCAGACTTGTCGAATGCTGCCCAATACTGACCTACATTATACAAATGTATATGATGGGTATTTTCCCTTTCCCTCTTGAGGATATTGCCTTGTTCCGCAGAAAGGAGCGAATCAAGATTCATCATCAGAATAACACCGGGGGCCTTTACGTCATTCATATAGAAACATTATTGTTGTCCAACACCTGTATGTATCCATCATTTACCTTTGCCAGTACTATGGCGGCAATCCTGTCGACATTAATGACAACATGCTTCTGTTTGCCTTTGTCGATACGGATGAACGTTCCCTCTATTCCATCGAAGGCTCCACCGACAATCCTTATCCTTGTTCCCTCCGAAAGTTTGATTTCGTCCGGACGAACAAAGGTCATCTTCTCGTTGTAGGTGTTGCAAGCTGCTATGAACTGCTCCATCTGTGCGCTTGGAACGGTGACAGGGATGTTCTTGCCGCCTTCGGGGCGGGTGTGGTATTGCAAGTATGGAAGTTTGGTCTTTAATATCTTGATACTATCCCTGGTGGCATTTACAAAAACAAGGTTGCTGACGGCCGGAACCAGTTTACGGACCTTGTCCTTGCTTCTGCCTTTCACCAACTGATACCGCAGGGGAACGAAGCAACGTACATTGTTGTTCTCGAGAAACTCCTTGGCTTTCATCTCTCTGCCAAAAGTGGCACTCATGGCAAACCAAAGCATTTCGGCATTTTCTTTATCAACTGAATTTGAGTCGCTCGCAAAATTCTTCCTGTTGAGTACAGGCACATTCTCTTGGCTCCCCGAAACTTGTGCTTGCAGGCTCTGTTTCAGGCATTTATGTGACTGCGAGGTGTTACCTTTCTCAGTGCACATAGGTGATTTCTCCATTGAAATCATGCAGTATATGCGTGTAAATCTTCTCGGAGAAGACATATCAATCTTCTCGGAGAAGACATATCAATCTTCTCGGAGAAGATGCATATACCGCTTTATACCCCGAATATCAAGAGGTTATAATTTTCAAGAGGAAAATGAACCAAAAAGATTGGGGCTTTCAATGGCCTTTTGAACGGAAATATTTGCCTATATGTGAATTTTTATGTATATTTGTGGAGAAAAACTATCTTCTCCGAGAAGATTTATCCGTCTTCTCCGAGAAGATTGAGAGTTATGCCAAAAGGCGTCTGCCGTTTCCCTCATCACTATTTTTCTTATTTTGGCGGTTCTGATTTGCCGCAAGTTTCACTACATCCGATTTAGGATTACGCAGATTGTGTTACCGGCTTATGCGATGAAGCATTGAGGCGCTGGCAAAAAGCCAATGGTGCTTGCACTTTTCCCCAAAACAGACAACGAACCATTATCCTCACCCTCCCGAGGACAAAATTTGACCCTCGGGACGTCAAGGTTCGGTCGTCGGGACGACAAGGCTCGGTCCTCGGGACGGCAAGGCTCGGTCCTCGGGACGGCAGAAATGGGTCCTCTGGACGGCATGGATACGACAACGGTTCTTACAGCAATTTCAGAATCTTCCTGTTTGCCTTATCTATCACCTCTGTTTCCAAAGAAGCAAGATAGATTTGGGTTGTTTTCTCCGAATCATGCCCCAAGCCCTCGCTGATAACAGAAAGAGGTATGCCCTCGTCCCTGGCTATGCTTGCCCAAGAGTGACGGGCACAATACAATGTCAGAGGCAGGACAAGTCCAAGTTCCCTGCCTATTTCCTTGAGATGCCTGTTGACAAGGCACATTGCATTGAGGTACTGTCTTCTGTGATTACCCGAATGGTCCCTGATGAGAGAAAACAGGAATGGCGACGATTTCCCGGCGGCATAAGAGTGGAGTATATCCTGCATACACTTTTCCCAATGGACTATAAGGCGCTGGTTTGTCTTCTTCCTGCGATAGGAAAGTATTTCTCCGGAGAGGTCCTTCTTTTTAAGGAAAGCCATGTCGACAAAAGACATGCCTCTGGTATAGAAGCTGAACAGGAACATGTCCCTGGCAAAACGTTTCATAGGCTGATTGCCGAGTTCCAACGCCTTGATACGCTTAATGGTCTTCAGGGACAATGCCCGCTTGATGGTCTTTTCTGTGGAAGTTGCGGCATGGCGGAAAGGCCTTTTGTCGGCAACAAGGCCCTTGTCCACCGCCCTGTTGTAAACGGCCCTGAGGTGTTTCAAATAGAAGGATATGGTATTTGAAGACAGACCGCTGGTTCTGAGGTAACCTTCGTATGCTGCAACGATATCCGAATCGATATGCTCCAGGGCTATGTCTACCCCACCCCGAAACTTCCCGAAGCTGCTGAGAGTGGCGGAATAGGTTTCGCCTGTCCTGAATTTCCCCAGCCTCATATACTGGGCAATAACCTGCTCCATGAAGACGAACAAGGAAATGGCAGACCTCTGCCTGTTGAACTCGGCGATGATGCTATCCAAAGATATATCCTGCCTGGCAGAAGTTAAACCCTCTGTTATATCCTCAAGACTCTGGATATCCGAATATGTTGTCCTGAGAACAGACTCCAAATACGAAGACCTGTCTGACGAGGGATTTATTACAATCCTGTTGGCATGGAAATCCCATTCTTCGGGGTAGATACGAAAAGGTGTAGGCACCTGTCTGACAACCCCGCCCTGTATCAGCTGATAGTACAAACTTCCTTCCTTTCCAACGACAACAGATTGCCTGAATTTTAATTTTGCTGTGAACATAATATTATAAGTTTAATCTTGATGGAACACATCCATACAATGTCCCTTGCAAAACAGGAGCAGGACATGAAAAACAACCTATAGTGTACAGTATGCCTTTATGAGAAGAAGCAAGGCATATAGCACACCAGAAGAAAAAACTAACCGGAAAGGTTGAAGCAAATATGGAACTATTGGGGAGGCTGCCGGGAATGTAAGGCAATTACAATTAGAGACAAGACATTCCGTTGGCAGACGCCCATGCTGGGCGCACAAAAAAAAGAACCCCTTCCAAAAGGAAAGAGTTCTTTGAAACATGCTGATGATGTTGTAGCGACTACGGGAATCGAACCCGTGTTCCATGCGTGAGAGGCATGTGTCCTAACCCCTAGACGAAATCGCCATTTGCAATTGATGGTGTGGACCTTTGCGGAAGCGGGGGGATTCGAACCCCCGGTACGGTAACCCGTACGTCAGTTTAGCAAACTGGTGGTTTCAGCCACTCACCCACACTTCCAAACTTGGATGCTTCCTGCAGTATCAGAGGTCTTTTTAGCGCCTCTCTTGGCGTCTTTCCTCTCAATTGCGATGCAAAGGTATAGCTTTTTTTTGATTCATGCAAGTGTTTGTGGATATTTTTTTGTAACTTTGTCCTAACAAATACGTAATTATACCTATGGACAATATAAAACATGCTCCGATAGATAATGTAGAAGTGCATTTCCGTTCCTTCAGAGACCACAGAGGGCTGCTTACTTTTGCCGAAGGAATGAAGGACATTCCCTTTCCACTGAAGCGCATTTTCTGGATAACGGATGTTTCCGGCGAGTATAACCGTGGCGGTCATGCTCACAGGAAATGCAAGCAGATGATATGCTGTGTGAAGGGTTCTTTCCGCCTGGTTATACACAACGGACTGGAGAGCAGGGAATTTCTTTTGGACAATCCCGATTATGCCATAGTCATACAAGAGGGCGTGTGGTGCTCGCTGGAGGATTTTGCCGAAGGCAGCGTTGTTCTGGTGGGTGCAAGCGAGTACTATAACATGGAAGGCTACATCAGGGACTACGACGAGTTTATGTCCATCTATGGTTCCAAGGATATTACCCGGTAACCAAATTGCCATATATATAAATAAGGTATATGACTATTCTACCCTATAGCATAAACAAGCGCGAGGCATGGAACAGGTTTGTGCAGGAAAGCAAGCAAGGCACCTTCCTTATCGACAGGAATTTCATGGATTATCATGCCGACCACTTCTTTGACTGCTCGTTGCTGGTATATGGCGATGATGTGGACGAGAGCGACGTGACGGACGACAGTCTCATAGCACTGTTCCCCGCCAACTGGAGAGAAGAGGAGAAAACCGTGTATTCGCACCAAGGGCTGACGTATGGCGGACTGATAACGAAGAGCAGTATCACCCAAACCGAGGTGATGCAGATAATGCAGAAGATACTGATGTACTACGAGGGTTATCTTGGAGCCAAGGCCATGGTGTACAAACCTATACCATATATATACAGCAGGGTGCCGGCACAGGAAGATCTGTATGCTCTGTTCCGTGCAGGAGGACAGCTGGAGAACCGTTCCGTTGCAACGGTTGTGAGCACAGCCCATCCGCTGAACATGCGCACTCTGAGGATCCGCCAGGCCAAGAAGGCTCTGGAGCATGGCTTCTACATAGAACGAATAAAGGACGCGGACAGCCAGAGTCTGGCGGAATACTGGAGCATACTGGAGAGTGTGCTGATGGAGTATCACCAAGCCAAGCCCGTCCACACCCTTGAGGAGATAGCCCTGCTGATGCACCGTTTCCCCAAACAGATCAAGCTGTTTGTTGTAAGGAATACAGACCGGCAGATAGTTTCCGGCATTGTTGTCTTCGAAACAGACCTTGTGGCACATGTACAGTATATAGCCTCGGCAGCTGAAGGACGCAAGTATGGCGCCTTGGACCTGCTCCTGCGCCACCTGTGCAACGAGAAGTATAAGGACAAGGATTATGTGGACTTTGGCACCAGCACAGAAAACGGAGGACATTTCCTGAACGAAGGGCTCATATTCCAGAAGGAAGGTTTCGGAGGCAGGGCAGTGTGCTACGATGCCTATAGGGTGGAACTGAAACGAAACCGTCTGCAGAAGATGACCTCCATGGCATCTAATGCAGAAGGAACCAAGGCAATAAAGTTCCTGGACCTGAAGACCATAAACGAAACCTACGAACCGGAACTCTCCAACAGCATCCTGCGTGCCATGCACAGCGGATGGTATCTTTTGGGTGAGGAGAACAAGGCCTTTGAACAGGAATGGAGCAACTATCTGGGAGTCTCCCATGCAGTGCTTTGCGGAAATGGACTGGAAGCCCTTGTACTCATACTCAGAGCCTACAAGCTCCTGAAAGGATGGGCGGATGGCGACGAGGTCATAGTCCCTGGCAACACCTATATTGCCACCATTCTTGCCATCAGGGAAGCAGGCTTGACACCTGTTCTTGTGGAACCTTCGCTGAACGATTACAATATCCATGCCGACGAGTGCAAGAAGGCTTTAACCCAGAGAACCAGAGCCATTCTGGCTGTTCATCTATATGGGCGCATATCGTCCGACATAGGCGAGCTGCAGCAGTTGTCTGCCGACAACAATCTGATTCTCATCGAGGATGCCGCTCAGGCACATGGCGCCATGTGGCAGAGCAGGAGAGCAGGCACCATTGGCAATGCTGCCGGGTTCAGCTTCTATCCAGGCAAAAACCTTGGAGCCATGGGCGATGCAGGCTGTGTGGTGACGGACGATACAGAACTGGCCAATACGGTCCGCACCATGGCCAACTATGGTAGCAGCATCAAATACGTGAATGAATTAGAGGGAATAAACAGCCGTACCGATGAAGTGCAGGCCGCAGTGCTGCGAGTAAAACTCCCCCGTCTGGACCAGGACAATGCCCATCGACGCGAGATAGCCCAGGCATATATCCGGGGCATAAAGAATCCCATGATTGTGCTTCCGGCGTGGCCGGAAGACGAGGAGGAGTGCGTCTGGCATGTGTTCCCGATACGCTGCCCCGAGCGCGAAGCCCTGCAAGCATATCTCAGGGAGGCAGGAGTGCAGACCCTAATCCATTATCCCATAGCTCCGCACAAGCAGCAGGCGCTAAGCGCTCTGGAGCATGGTCCGCTACCCATTACGCAGAGAATACACAACGAGGAACTCTCCCTGCCCATTTCTCCCATCATGACGATGGAAGAGACGGAGTATGTCATCCGATTGCTAAACAAATTCGTAAAGTAATATACACACACTCACCATATAATACAAGATATCCATGAAGGTAATAAACTTGGCGGAAACGAACAGCGCGGTGTCCAACTACGTGGCACAGTTGCGCGACATTACGGCACAGGGAAACAGATACCTGTTCAGAAGCAACCTGAAAAAGATTGGCATGCTGATGGCGTATGAGATAAGCAAGACCCTGGACTATTCTCCCAAGACAATCCTGACCCCCTTGGCAGAATGCACGGTTTCTACATGCAGCGACCGTATTGTAGTAGGCACAGTTCTCAGAGCCGGACTGGCATTGCACGAAGGCTTCATGCAGATTTTCGATGAGGCCGATGCCGGATTTGTGGCAGCCTTCAGAAAGGAAGATGGAGAGAACATCACCATACAGCTGGATTATCTTGCTTCACCCTCTTTGGATGGAAAGACCTTTATGCTCGTAGACCCCATGCTGGCAACGGGCAAGAGTTTCGAGGCTGCCTATAAGGCATATCTCACACATGGTATGCCAGCCAAGCTGCACATCGTGGCAGTAGTAGCATCGGAACAGGGCGTGGCATACCTGCAGAAACTGTTTCCATCGGACGAGGTGACCCTGTGGTGTGCCGTGATAGACCCCGAACTGAACAGCCTGTCATACATAGTACCGGGACTGGGAGATTGCGGTGACCTGTGCTATGGCGAGAAACTGTAGCCTTATTTGGATACGGTATCCCGCATAAGGCTGATATCATCGGCAGTAAAGCCAAGCTCCATCAGAACTTCCCGGTCATTGTCGAATGCCGTCAGGTTGTCCTTGTGCATGGACAGGTACCTGTTGTAGAGCCTTGATGCCTCTACAGGGTCGCCGTTCAGCCATGCACAGTGTCCGGCATTGAGGACATCCTCCCAACTGGGGCCGCCCTGCCAATCCAGAAGTTTCCGGTAATACCGGCTGGCACGCACCATATTGCCAGTCATCAGCGAACACCATGCTATGGCGCGTGCAGAACCATGAAGATAGTTCTCTGTTACCTCGAGATGGAAAAAGCGCTTCAATGCCTCTTCATAGCGCTTCTCCTGCACAAGGCACAAACCGGTCTCCTGCAGTATGCGCATATCTTCGGGGTGGCGTTTTTCCAATTCCATGAGACATTGCAGACGCTCCTGACTTTCACCGAGACATTTGTCGCAATGCGCCAGAAGTTCCAATGCCTCGTCAGTCTGTCCGTTGCGCTGCATCCATGAGCGCAAATAGGCGGCAGGATGACTGTAAAAGGAGTTGCGCATGAACAGCTTGCTGCTTTCCCACAGGAAAGAGTCAGTAAACATGGGAGCAAGGATGTTATAGTCCGTAAGGAAAGGCCCCATACGGAAAGGATTTACCGTCTGGTCGCTCCAGGGCGAGAACTGGAAGAAACGGAACAGGGTCTGGAAAGTGTATCTGTATGCATTACGTCGCCGTTCACTGAGAACATGCCCGGCAATCTGTTCCTTGGAAATACTCTCCATGATGTCGAGCGGCATCTGTCTGCCCAAGGCATCTGCCGACGCTATCTTGTCCACAACAGAGACAAGGGCATATTTGTCCAAATCGCACAGCTCGGCATGTCCGAAAAGTGCAGATGCCATCTTTTTCCTGTCACCCAAGTCGCTCAGCATGGGATGCTCTATGTCGAAGTCGACAAACCAGTTCTTCAGTTCCTTAAAGAACTCGAGCCAACAGAGAGAAGCAAAAGTGCCGAGGTTCATATCCACACCGTCCTGGACCATGCCGTTCAGTCTACGGGCATAGGACATCATTTTCCTGTTTCCCTCTTCGGCTATCTCCGTACGTTCCTCCTCGTCCTCTGCCATGCCCAGCTTGTCGCGGATAATCTGCTGCTCCTTCTGCATCTTGTCGAAGAAGTCGTCGTGAAGTTTCTTCTGCATCTTCAGTCCGGTTATGGAGGTAAGCAGGTACTTCTGGACCTCGAACATTTCCTCCCTGAGGGTTTCATCCTCGGACCATTCATTGAAAGACTTGACAAACCAATCCGGTAGCAGATCGCCATACCTGACAACCATCAGCACCACTCCGCTCAATGCCACAGCACGGATCTGCCTGTCTTCGTGCTTCAGCATCTTTATGAGAAGTTGGGTCTGATGCTCCGGAAAATGTCCAGCATCCTTACCATCCCACATCCATATATTCATGAAGGTGATATAAGCGGCATACCTGGACATGGAACCGTCATGGGCATACCATGACATATAAAGATAGGCTAACTGTATGGAAAGAGGCATAGGGGATAACGGTGAACGGTGAACGAGGAACGAGGAAAGTTTAACGTTGAAAGTTTAACGATGAGCGGGGAGCGGTGAGGGGGGTGAGAGGTGAGAGGTTAACGTTTAACGATGAAAGTTGAGCGATGAGCGGTGAGTTTGTTATCCACCCCCTCCCCCCCTTTGGGGGTACTCCCACCTGTCTCAGGGGGAGAAAGGGAGCGGTAAACGATTAGGGGTGAACGGTGAACGAGGAACGTTGAACGATTAGGGTTTAACTTCGTACTGCGTCTTCAGTGCTTCAAGATATACCTTTTTCAGAAGGTCGGTCTGCCTTTGGCAAATGGAGTCCTTCTGCACTGATGGGGCAACGTAGAACCCCATGCCCTCCAGAATGGTATCTTCCATGAGTATGTGACTATTGCTGAGGAGCGAATCTGCCCATGGCTGGGGCAAAATGCCTGCATCTATCAGTCCATCATTAAGCATGCTGAACCTAAGCGGTATACTGTTTATCTGTGCATGATATACGTCCATCTGCTCCAATGAGGCAGAAGATGAAATGGCCGTCATCCAACGCTCCAACTGACTCCATCGTGTCAGACCCACCATATTCGCCTTCAAGTCACGGACGGTCTTGATTTCCTTATCCTTATTGGCAATAAGGGACAAGCGGACAGGAACAGACAAGAGCAGATGGGGACGAACGGAGTCCTCCACAATGCGGCAGACACGCAACGAGTCTTCAAAATAAATATGGGCCATGCCCGAGAGGACTGCGGTATCCACATTCATCAGTGCATCGTATTCGACAAGTTCCATCCTAAGCCCCATCCGCTCTGCCATGCCACTATTCTGGGCGTACCTGAGGACATCGCATTCCCTGACAGGGAGCACGGCAACACGCAAGACAGAGTCGTTGGGAGAACTGTCGGAAACAACTGCGGATACCGCCGTGTCGTCCTTGCTTCCCCCACAAGATAGTAGCGCGACTACGATAACGAAAGAAAGTGCGGATAAAAGATGTCGGGTAAAAGAATACATTGAGAAGCCCATAGATAGAATTGAGAGTATAGATGAGGGACGCACAACGAGTTGCACGTCCCTACCCTATTTACTGAATTAAGTTTCGTGACCAGTTGATTATCCCTTGATAGCAGCAACACCGGGAAGAACCTTACCCTCGATAGCCTCGAGCAGAGCACCGCCACCGGTAGAGATGTAGGATACCTTGTCGGCCAGACCGAACTTGTTGACACAAGCCACAGAGTCGCCACCGCCAATCAGAGAGAATGCACCCTCGGCAGTAGCCTCGGCAATAGCGTTACCGATAGCACGAGAACCGCCAGTGAAGGTTTCCATCTCGAATACACCTGCAGGACCGTTCCAGAGGATGGTCTTGCAACCCTTGATAGCCTCGGCAAACAGCTTCTGAGCCTCGGGACCTGCGTCCAGACCTTCCCAGCCCTCGGGGATGTTGTCAGAGGGGCATACCTGAGTGTTGCAGTCGTTCTTGAAGTCGTCGCCGCAGAGAGCATCGGGAGCCATAACCAGCTCTACGCCGTTCTTCTTGGCCAACTCCTCAACACCGAGAGCCACGTCCAGCTTGTCCATCTCGCAGATTGACTGGCCTACGTTGCCGCCGTGAGCCTTAGAGAAGGTGTAGGTCATGCCACCGCACAGGATGAGCTTGTCCACCTTGCCCAGGAGGTTCTCAATGATACCGATCTTAGAAGATACCTTAGAACCACCCATGATAGCGATGAAGGGGCGCTTGATGTTGGACAGAACGTTGTCAACAGCCTCCACTTCCTTCTCCATCAGGTAGCCCAGCATCTTGTTGTCTGCATCGAAGTAGTCGGCGATAACAGCGGTAGAAGCGTGCTTGCGGTGAGCTGTACCGAATGCGTCCATTACATAGCAGTCGGCATAGCTTGCCAAGGTCTTGGCGAACTCAGCCTGACGGCCCTTCATCTCCTTCTTGGCCTCGTCGAACTCGGGAGTACCCTTCTCAACACCTACGGGCTTGCCTTCCTCCTCGGGATAGTAGCGAAGGTTCTCCAGCAGGAGAGCTTCACCCATCTTCAGAGCTGCAGCAGCCTCGGCAGCATTGGCACAATCCTCGGCAAATGCAACGGGGCAACCCAGAGCAGCCTCAACGGCAGCACGAATCTGACCCAGAGAGAGCTTGGGGTTAACCTTGCCCTTGGGCTTGCCCATGTGGCTCATGATGATGGCAGCACCGCCATCAGCGATAATCTTCTTCAGAGTGGGAAGAGCACCCTTGATACGGGTATCGTCGGTGATGTTACCATTCTCGTCCAGGGGGACATTGAAGTCCACACGAACGATTGCCTTCTTGCCGGCAAAGTTGTACTGATTGATTGTCATAACTTGAATGTTTATTTGTTTGTAATTAAAAGAATTTTGCACACAAAGTTACCTAAAAGGATTTATATCTGCAAACCTTTTGCCGAGAAATGTTTGCAGACAGCAGTTAATCCACACTTTTCGCAATGCGGTTTCCTCGATTGGCACACATAGCGTCCGTGCAGCAACAGCCAATGATGCGCCAACGGAACTATGTCCTCGGGCAGGTGTTTCATAAGTTCCTTTTCCACAGAAAGCGGTGTGGTACACCTGACGCCAACAAGTCCAAGGCGATGACTGACACGGAAAACATGGGTGTCTACTGCCATACGCGCCTTGCGGAATATGACGGCCTGGATAACGTTGGCAGTCTTCCGCCCTACCCCGGGCAGCTTTTCAAGTTCTTCTCCCGTGGAAGGCACTTTGCCACCATATTCATCCACAAGCATCTGTGCCATACCGACAAGATGCCTTGACTTGCTGTTGGGGTAGGAAACACTCCTTATATAATTATATATAGTCTCGGGAGTGGCCTGTGCCATAGCCTCGGGAGTGGGGAAATCACGAAAAAGAGGCGGGGTGACCTGGTTTATCCTTTTGTCCGTACATTGTGCACTGAGTATGACCGCCACCAACAATTCAAAAGGTGTAGTGTAGTCCAGTTCAGACTCTGCCACTGGCATGGACTCCTGAAAATAGTCTATCACATGACTGTATCTGTCCGCTGTCTTCATAGAGAGAGAGAAATATCGTGCACTGGCGGACTATTCGTCCAACTTGCGATAGCGGATGCGCTTGGGCTCCTCTATGCCAAGGCGCTTGCAACGGTTCTGTTCGTACTCGGAGTATGAACCCTCGAAGAAGAACACCTCGCCGTTGCCCTCGTAGGCAAGGATGTGGGTGCAGATGCGGTCCAGGAACCAACGGTCGTGGCTGATTACCACGGCACAGCCGGCGAAGGCCTCGAGACCTTCCTCCAGGGCACGGAGTGTGTTTACGTCAATATCGTTGGTGGGCTCGTCGAGCAGGAGCACATTGCCTTCCTCCTTCAGTGCCATGGCCAAGTGCAGACGGTTGCGCTCACCGCCGGAGAGCACGCCGCACTTCTTCTCCTGGTCGGCACCGGTGAAGTTGAAGCGTGACAGATAGGCACGTGTGTTGATGTCGCGGCCGCCCATGCGGATGAGTTCGTTGCCTTGGCTGACAACCTGGAAGACGCTGGCATCGGCGGTGATGTCCTTGTGGCTCTGGTCAACATAGGCCAACTTGACGGTATCGCCCACCTCGAAGGTACCTGCATCTGGTGTTTCCAGGCCCATAATCATGCGGAACAGGGTGGTCTTGCCTGCACCGTTGGGACCTATTACACCTACGATGCCGTTGGGGGGAAGCATGAAGTCGAGATCCTTGATGAGGGTCTTGTCGCCATAGGCCTTGCACAGGCCGTGAGCCTCTATGACCTTGTTGCCCAGACGGGGACCGTTGGGGATGAAGATTTCCAGTTTCTCTTCGCGCTCGCGCTGCTCCTGGTTGAGCATACTCTCGTATGACTTCAAACGAGCCTTGCCCTTGGCCTGGCGGGCCTTGGGAGCCATGCGCACCCATTCCAGCTCGCGCTCCAGGGTCTTGCGACGCTTGCTTGCCACCTTCTCCTCCTGAGCCATGCGCTTGGTCTTCTGGTCGAGCCAAGAGCTGTAGTTGCCCTGCCAGGGTATGCCTTCGCCACGGTCGAGTTCCAGAATCCAGCCAGCCACGTCGTCCAGGAAGTAGCGGTCGTGGGTAACGCAGATGACGGTACCCTCATATTGCTGAAGGTGCTGCTCCAGCCAGTCAATACTCTCTGCATCGAGGTGGTTGGTAGGCTCGTCAAGCAGGAGCACGTCGGGCTTTTGCAGAAGCAGGCGGCACAGTGCCACACGGCGGCGCTCACCACCGGAAAGGACGCCGCACTTCTGGTCGGCAGGAGGACAGCGGAGTGCATCCATGGCACGCTCCAGACGGCTGTCCAGGTTCCATGCGTCGGTGGCATCAAGGATGTCCTGAAGCTCTCCCTGGCGTGCAAAGAGTTCGTTCATCTTGTCCTCGTTCTCGTAGTATTCGGGCAGACCAAACTTGTCGTTGATGGCGTTGTACTCATTCAGAGCATCCACCACGTTCTGCACGCCTTCCTTAACTACCTCCAACACGGTCTTCTCGTCGTCCAGATAGGGCTCCTGTTCCAGGTATCCCACGCTGTAGCCGGGGCTCCACACCACTTCGCCTTGCGAGGGCTGCTCCAATCCGGCGATAATCTTCATCAGAGTGGTCTTACCCGAACCGTTCAGACCTATGATGCCTATCTTGGCGCCATAGAAGAAACTCAGGTAGATGTTCTTCAATACTTGTTTCTGGTTCTGTGTGATGGTCTTGCTCACACCAACCATGGAGAAAATGATTTTCTTG
>JAGBYI010000055.1 GCA_017628845.1 Bacteroidaceae bacterium | reverse complement strand
TTTGGACATTCCTGAGGAATAATAGTCACGAAGAATTAATAAGCGTTCTTCTTCACTGTAACGTTCGCCTTTCTTTCTCATACTGTTTACACATTTTATTAATTGTTATCAAATGTGTCTACCTATATCAGTATAAGACATGGTTTCAGACAAGGCGCCGAAAGAACAAACGGGATATGCAAGATTAACATAAATTGCCACCACCTCACCCTCTTGACTGACCATTACCATATTATAAAGGTGGCGCATGATTGAACCTCATAGTTCTATCATACACCACCTTATTTATAATAAGTAATACCTTAGCGACACAAAGTCGCTAAGAGTTCCTGGTTCTTTGCCCTCTCTCTGCAGAGATAGCAAAGAGACTATTTTAATCCTCCTTGCCCAACAGGATCTTCATCATCTGTACGGCAGAGTATGCCACGGGAGTACCAGGACCGAATATGGCCGCTACGCCTGCCTGATACAGGAAGTCATAGTCCTGAGCTGGAATTACACCACCGGCGATAACCATGATGTCCTCGCGGCCAAGCTTCTTCAACTCCTCGATAATCTGAGGTACGAGAGTCTTGTGACCTGCTGCCAGAGAGCTGACACCAACGATGTTCACGTCGTTCTCCACTGCCTGGCGAGCACTCTCGGCAGGAGTCTGGAACAAGGGACCCATGTCCACATCGTAGCCGCAGTCGGCATAACCTGTTGCACAAACCTTGGCACCACGGTCGTGACCGTCCTGACCCATCTTGGCAATCATGATACGGGGGCGACGACCATTGAGCTTAGCAAACTCCTCTGTCAATGCGCATGCCTCGTGGAAGAGAGCATCGCTCTTACTTTCTGATGAATACACGTTGCTGATAGTTCTGATTACTGCCTTATAACGACCTACGACTGCCTCGCAAGCGTCTGATATCTCACCCAAAGTGGCACGGTGGCCTGCTGCACGAACAGCAAGGTCAAGCAGGTTCTGCTCGCTCTTCTTGCCATCCTGGAACTCCTGAACGCAACGAGTGATAGCCTCGAGGTCGGCCTTGACCTGAGCCTCATCACGGTTTGCCTTCAGCTCCTTGAGAGCCTCCTCCTGCTGCAAACGAACAGCGGTATTGTCAATCTCGAGGATATCGATGGGATCCTCGTGATCCAGACGGTACTTGTTCACGCCAACGATGGTCTGTGTGCCACAGTCGATGCGAGCCTGAGTGCGGGCAGCAGCCTCCTCAATACGCATCTTGGGCAGACCTGTCTCGATAGCCTTTGCCATACCGCCAAGCTCCTCAATCTCCTGGATGTGAGCCCAAGCCTTGGTGTAAAGTTCCTGAGTGAGTTTCTCAACATAGTAAGAACCTGCCCATGGGTCAATATGCTTGCAAACCTCCGTCTCGTTCTGGATGTAGATCTGAGTGTTACGAGCAATACGTGCAGAGAAGTCGGTAGGCAGAGCGATAGCCTCGTCCAGGGCATTGGTGTGCAACGACTGGGTGTGACCCAGGACTGCTGCCATAGCCTCGATACAGGTACGGCCTACGTTGTTGAAGGGATCCTGCTCGGTCAGCGACCAGCCTGAGGTCTGAGAGTGGGTACGCAGAGCCATAGACTTGGGATTCTTGGCACCGAAACTCTTTACGATCTTTGCCCACAGCAAACGACCGGCACGCATCTTGGCAATCTCCATGAAGTGGTTCATGCCGATAGCCCAGAAGAAGCTGAGACGGGGAGCGAAGGCATCCACGTCGATACCAGCATTGATACCTGCACGGAGATAGTCCATACCGTCGGCCAGGGTGTAGGCCAACTCGATGTCGGCAGTAGCACCAGCCTCCTGCATGTGATAGCCAGAGATAGAAATGCTATTGAACTTGGGCATCTTCTGAGAGGTGAACTCGAAGATGTCGGCAATGATCTTCATTGAGAATGCTGGTGGGTAGATATAGGTGTTACGCACCATGAACTCCTTGAGGATGTCGTTCTGGATAGTACCTGCCATCTCCTCAAGCTGAGCACCCTGCTCCAGACCTGCATTGATGTAGAATGCCAGTACGGGCAATACGGCACCGTTCATGGTCATGGACACAGACATCTTGTTCAGGGGGATACCTGCGAACAAAGTCTTCATGTTCTCCAGAGAGCAGATGCTTACACCAGCCTTACCTACGTCGCCAACCACGCGCTCGTTGTTGGGGTCGTAACCACGGTGAGTGGGAAGGTCGAATGCTACGGAAAGACCCTTCTGGCCTGCTGCCAGGTTGCGGCGATAGAAAGCGTTGGACTCCTCGGCAGTAGAGAAACCTGCATACTGACGGATGGTCCATGGGCGGAAGGGATACATCATGCTATAAGGGCCACGGAGGAAGGGAGGGATACCTGCACCAAAGTCGAGGTGCTCCATACCTTCGAGGTCTTCCTTTGTATATACGGGCTGGATATCAATCTGCTCGGCTGTCTTCCAGTTGGCAGTGATACCATTTTCCTGTTGCCATTGCTGGCCGTTCTTTGCCTCAATACCGGCAAAGATGTCTATATTACTAAATGATTTGCGTGCCATAAGATTAGATACCAAGTTTAGCGTTATACTCCTTGAGAGTCTTCAACTGGTCAACACGGACATGGATGAAGTTCTCGATACCGGCCTGCTTCAGATCCTCGCTGCAAGCGGGAGCACCTGCAACAACGAACATTGCGCGACCATTCAAATACTGGAATGCGGGAACAGCATACTCTGCATACTCGTCGTCGCTTGAACAGATGACAACAACGTCTGCACCTGCAGCCATAGCGGCATCAACACCCTCCTCAACAGTCTTGAAGCCGAGGTTGTCAACAACCTGATAACCGGCAGCAGCCAGGAAGTTGCAAGAGAACTGGGCACGAGCCTGACGCATAGCCAGGTTACCGATAGTGAGCATAAATGCCACGGGAACCTTCTCGGCCTTCTCGGTGCTCAAGCGCAGAGCCTCAAAGTCGCTGGCAAGACGATTTGTCTCTATACCTGCGATAGCGGGCTTCTCGCCACAACCGCACTGACCCTTGCAGCAGCATGCCACTGGTTCCTTGCCCTCGCTCTTCTCTGTGAAGTTGGGGAACTGGTTGGTACCCAGCAGGAACTCCTTGCGCTTGCCAGCATCGGCATGACGCTTGGCGTTGGTCTCATTGATAACAGCCTGTACAGCACCTGCCTTAACAGCAGCGAGGAAACCGCCCTGCTCCTCAACAGAGAGGAAGAGCTTCCATGCCTGCTCGCTGAGAGACTTGGTGAGCTGTTCGATGAAGTAAGAACCACCAGCCACGTCCACCATGCGGTCGAAGTGACACTCATCCTTCAGCAAGAGTTGCTGGTTGCGAGCAATACGCTCTGCAAACTCGGTGGGAGTCTCGTAGGGAGCATCAAAGGGAACAACTACCATGCTGTCCACACCACCCAGAGCAGCACTCATAGCCTCGGTCTGAGAGCGGAGCAGGTTCACATAGCTATCGAACACGGTCTGGTTGTAAGTTGTGGTGTAGGCACAGATGTGCATCTT
This sequence comes from Bacteroidaceae bacterium, assembly GCA_017628845.1. GTDB lineage: Bacteria > Bacteroidota > Bacteroidia > Bacteroidales > Bacteroidaceae > Physcousia. Next base: position 53,543 of record JAGBYI010000055.1, on the reverse strand, counting down.
GGCAGCCTCCTTGCACTCGGTGTACTGGGCAACGATCTGAGCCCAGAGCATACGAGCGGCACGCAGCTTGGCAATCTCCATGAAGTAGACGCCATTGATACCAAGGTTGAACTTGATGTTCTCGGCAGCCAGCTCGGCAGAAACGCCAGCCTCGGTGAGCTGAGCCATGTACTCGTTACCCCAAGCCAAGGCATAACCCAGGTCCTGATAGCTGTAGGCACCAGCGTCGGTAAGCTTGTAGGCATTAACAGCCACAGCGCGGAACAGAGGATAGTCAGCCAGAGTCTCAACAAGAGCCTTTGCCACGGGGAGCAACTTCTCTGTGTCCTTACCCTTCATAACCATCTTCTCCAGAGGATCGAAGCTGATGCTGCCAGCCAGACGGGCCTTGTCGTAACCCTTAGCCTCGAAGTAGGCCACGAGAATCTGAGCCAGTTCCACGCTGCAACGCTGACAGGTGCGGAAGTTCAGTTCCACACAGTCAGCCAGGATACCGTCCAGCAGAGTCTCGACATACTCCTTGCCAACAAACTCACTGGGAAGAATGAATCCCAGAGAATCAACACCACGGTTCAGGACGTCCAGTGCCTTGGCGTTAGCCTCCTTGGCACACTCGCCGCACTTGATGTCCTGACGAACATACCAAGAGTTGTCTGCAGCCTTGTTGCCACGAACATAGGGGTACTGGCCGGGAAGGGCATTCACTGTAGCCAGATTTTCCACATCCTCCTTACGGTAGAAGGGCTCCATGGAGAAACCCTCGTTGGTTCTCCATACCATTTTCTTCTGATAGTCCGCACCCTTGAGGTCGACCTCAATCTTCTCGCGCCACTCTTGGGCGGAAGGAGCGGTAAAGTCAGAGAAAAGCTTTTCTTTACTATCTGCCATTTTTATTTAATGAATTATGTATGATATTTGTTATATATTCCGAGCAAAAGTACGCTTTTTTGCTTGGTTGGCAAAATTAAAGCAAGCAAAAGTGGCAGTGTTGTCATTATTTTAAGTAATTTTGCACGTGAAACACATATTTAATACATCTATATTGCGCTTATGGAATGGTTAAATTCACTTCTCACCACTACTGATAGCATAGGCCACATTGTTATGCTTTATGCTGGTGTTATCAGTATAGGTCTGGCACTGGGCCGAATAAAGTTCTTCGGCATTTCCTTGGGAGTAACCTTTGTGCTTTTCGCCGGCATTCTGGCAGGACACTTCGGCCTGACCGGCACCACCTCCACGCTGACCTTCGTACAGGACTTCGGTCTGATTCTGTTTGTCTACTGCATAGGTCTGCAGGTTGGTCCTGGTTTCTTTGAAAGTTTCAAGAAAGGCGGCATCACCATGAACCTGTTAGCAGTGGGAATTATCCTGCTGAATGTACTGTGCTGCATAGGCCTGTACTTCCTGGTATTCTACGACGGCGGAGGCATGGCTGGCGTGAATAGCCGCAACCTGGCCATGATGGTGGGCGTGCTCTGCGGAGCCATTACAAACACCCCAGGTCTGGGTGCTGCCACCGAGGCATGTACCAATATCTTCGGAACCAATGCCCCTGCCATAGCCAATGGCTATGCTTGTGCCTATCCCCTTGGTGTTGTGGGCATTATAGGCGCAACGATACTGATACGTCTGCTCACACGCACATCTTTGGCAAAGGAACAGAAGCAGATAGAGAACGAGATTGCTGCCAACCCACATGTCACCCCACACAGGATGACTCTGGTGGCCACCAATCAGGCCTTAGCAGGACGCACCATATTGCAAGTGAGAGAGTTCCTGGCACGCGACTTCGTGTGCAGCCGTATCCTGCATGATGGCCATGTGAGCATGCCCAACAGGGATACCATCATACATCTGGGCGACAAGATGTTCATAAACTGTGCCCAGGACGATGCCGAGGCTATCAGCGCATTCATCGGTCCCGAAGAGGAAGTGGTGTGGGAAGAACAAGATGTGCCCATGGTAACCAAGCATGTGCTGGTAACACAGTCCAAGATGAACGGCAAGACTCTGGCAGAACTGCACTTCAGCAGTGTGTATGGCGTGAACGTAACCCGTGTGAAGCGCGGTGGCATGAACCTCTTTGCCGAAAGTCACCTTCGTCTTCAGGTGGGCGACCGTATTGTTGTTGTCGGTCCCGAAGATGCAGTAAACCGTGTAGCAAGCAAGATGGGTAATTCAGTGAAGAAGCTGGACCACCCTAACCTCACCGCCATCTTCATCGGAATCTTCGTAGGCATCATCTTCGGTTCAATACCATTCGCAGTACCTGGTGTACCAACACCAGTGAAGCTCGGTCTGGCTGGCGGTCCGCTGATTGTGGCTATTCTGCTGGCACGCTTCGGTTACAAGGCCAAGATTGTGGCATACACGACCACAAGTGCAAACCTGATGCTCCGCGAGATAGGCCTGGCACTGTTCCTTGCCAGCGTGGGCATAAAGGCTGGTGCCAACTTTGTGGACACCGTGGTGGCAGGCGATGGTCTGACATACGTTTGGTGCGGTTTCCTGATCACCACCATACCCATCCTGATAATGGGACTTGTTGGCAAACTGTACTATAAGTTGAACTATTTCACCCTGATGGGTCTGATAGCCGGTGCCAACACCGACCCACCAGCCCTGGCATTTGCCAACCAGACAGCGTCCAACGACGCCCCCGCCGTAGGTTACAGTACAGTGTATCCCCTGAGCATGTTCCTCAGGATTCTGACGGCACAGTTGATAATCCTGCTGCTATGCATAGCATAATAGTCCTCTCAGCATGATAGTCTGCATAGCCGAGAAACCTTCCGTAGCCAAGGACATAGCCAAAGTGCTCGGTGCCACCCAGTCCAGAGATGGATACATGGAGGGCAACGGGTATCAGGTAACGTGGACCTTTGGCCACCTGTGCGAACTGAAGGAACCTCACGAGTACAACCAGCAGTGGAAGTACTGGTCCCTTGGTTCCCTGCCCATGATACCGCCCCGCTTCGGCATCCGTCTGAAGCAGGACAAGGGTGTGGAGCATCAATTCAAGGTGATAACATCGCTGATGCAGAATGCCGACTCCATCATAAACTGCGGTGATGCCGGACAAGAGGGTGAACTGATACAGCGCTGGGTGATGCAGCTGGCTGGTGCTAAATGCCCCGTGCAGCGTCTGTGGATATCCTCGCTGACAGAAGAGGCCATACGCGAGGGGTTCCAGAACCTGAAGGACCAGTCGCATTACCAGAGTCTGTACGAGGCCGGACTGATGCGTGCCATCGGAGACTGGACCTTGGGAATGAACGCCACCAGACTCTACACACTGAAATACAGGAGCAACGACCGCAGCCAGGGAGCCAATCAGGTACTGAGCATAGGCCGTGTGCAAACCCCTACCCTCGCCCTTATCGTTCGCCGTCAGCAGGAAATAGAAAACTTCGTGCCCACTACCTACTGGGTGCTGACCACACTGTATCGCGACACGGTGTTCAACGTGGTGATGGAGGAGGAGGAAAAGGAAGAGTCTCAAACGGAAAAGCAGGAGCAGGCCAAGACCAAGGAGAAGACTCCCAAGGGATTCAAGACCCGCGAGGAGGGCGAAGCCGTATTGGAGAAGATAAAGGACTTACCCTTTACCGTAAAGAAAGTAGAAAAGAAGAAGGGCAAGGAGGCACCACCACGCCTGTTTGACCTGACCAGCCTGCAGGTAGAGTGCAACAAGAAGTTCGGATATTCTGCCGACCAGACACTGCAACTGGTACAGAGCCTTTACGAAAAGAAAGTATCTACATATCCCCGTGTGGACACCACATTCCTGCCCGACGATGTGTACCCAAAGTGCGGACAGATTATGAACGGACTGAAGGACTACTTCCATCTGATGGACAGGATAAAGGGGCAGAAACTGAGGAAGGACAAGAAGTTCTTTGACAACAGCAAGGTGACGGACCACCACGCCATCATACCCACAGGACAACCTATCATTGGATTGACGGAAGCAGAAAAGAAGGTCTTTGACCTGATAGCACGCCGCTTCATAGGCATTTTCTATCCCGACTGCCTCTTTGAGACCACCACCATAACGGGCGAGGTGGGCGACATCGCCTTCCGTGCTACTGGCAAACATATTACCGACCCGGCATGGAAGGTGCTATGGAATACAAACACCAGCACAAACCCTGACTCTGCCGACACACCTGCCGAGGAGAAACTGCTGCCCGAATTTGTAAAAGGCGAGAGCGGACCACACGCGCCCGACTTGGCAGAGAAGCAGACCACGCCACCCAAGCCCTACACCGAAGCAACATTGCTTAGGGCAATGGAAACAGCAGGCAAAATGGTGGAGGACGAGGAACTCAGAGATGCACTGAAGGAGAATGGCATAGGCCGTCCATCCACACGTGCTGCCATCATAGAAACCTTGTTTCGCCGTCGCTACATCCGCAAAGAGCGCACCTCACTATGGGCAACGCCTACTGGAGTGGAACTTATAGGCATCATTCACGAGGAACTGCTGAAGAGTGCAGAGCTGACTGGCATCTGGGAGCGTAAGCTCAGGCAGATAGAGCAGAGGCAGTACGATGCACACCAGTTCCTTGCCGAACTGAAGCAAATGGTAACGGAGGTGGTAATGGAAGTTATGCGCGACAACAGCAACCGACATGTGAGCATAACAGAGGAAGTTGCAAAGAAGGGCAAGAAGAAATAAAATAAATAGCCCAGCTTTTACGTTATAGTTAAAAGAGAATAGGAAAACCTAGGAGACCCTAGGAAAACCTAGGACTTACTATGACTTACTAGGAGAACCTAGGATAGCCTAGGATAGCCTAGGATTTCATAGAAGAGCCTATAAGAGCCTACAAAAAACACCCCCATGCCCAAGCACAAGATACTTCTTTTCCTGACCGGCATTATTGCCCTGCTCCTCGTCCTTAGCGGATGCGGCGCGGACAACTATGCACGAAAGGCAGAGGAATACTATGCCATAGGCGAATACTTTGATGCTGCCGAAGAGTTCAAGAAGGCATATTCGCACACTACAGTCAAGGAAAAGTCCAAACGTGGAGAAAGGGCATGGAAAATGGCAGAGTGCTACCGCCGCATAGGATACAGCGCCAAGGCTGCCGGTGCATACCAGAATGCTGTGCGCTACAAGACTGGAGGACCCGAGGCCATACTGCGTCTGGCACAGATGCAGCACTGGATGGGAAAGTACAACGATGCCATAAAGAACTACACGCTGTATCTGGACAGCGTGCCATCGTCGCTGGAAGCGAAGAATGGCCTGGAGGGATGCAAACTGGCTGCCGTATGGAAGAAAAAAGGTTCGCTGTACAGCATCAAGAAGATGCCTATTCTGTCAAGCAGACGTGCCGACTACTCCCCTGCCCTTTATGGTGACAACTGGGACCAGTTGTACTTCACCACTACACGTCCACAGGCAAAAGGTGAGGATGCCAGCGGCATAACCGGCGTGAAGATGGCAGACATATTCTTCAGCCAGAAGGACGACAAGGGAAAATGGTCAAAGCCCGAAGCTGTGGAGGGAGAAGTGAATACGGATTTTGAGGACGGAGCATGTTCCTTTAGTCCAGACGGGAAGACCATGTACTTCACCCGTTGCACACACGACTCCAACTATCCACGCTATGCCGTAATAATGTCCAGCAACCGCAGTGATGCAGCATGGAGCAAGCCCGAAGAGGTAAAGATTTCCAACGATACACTTTCCACATTCGCCTACCCTGCCGTATCGCCCGACGGAGAATGGCTTTTCTTTTCAAGCGACATGCCGGGAGGACAAGGAGGAATGGACCTGTGGAAGGTATCCTTGGACGAACATGGATTTGGTGCTCCGGAAAACCTTGGACCAAAGATCAATACCTTTGCCGATGAAGTATTCCCTTCGTTCCGTGCCAACGGAGAGTTATATTTCTCCTCCGATGGACATCCCGGAATGGGCGGTCTGGACCTCTTCCGTGCCGAACAGGATACCGCAGGGGTATGGACCTTGGAAAACCTCGGTTCTCCCATGAACTCGGCTGGTGACGACTTCGGCATGACGTTTGAAGGACTTCACAATCGCGGTTTCTTCTCCACAAACCGTGGCAACGGCCGTGGATGGGACCAGATAATGTCCTTTGAGTGCCCCGAGATTGTACAGAGTATCAAGGGATGGGTCTATGAGAAGGATGGGTATGAACTGCCCGAGGCCTTGGTTTACATGGTGGGCAACGATGGCACGAACCTGAAGTTGTCCGTCAGGTCAGACGGTTCCTTTGTGCAGGAGGTGAAACCCAATGTGGCCTATGTCCTGCTGGGCACATGCAAGGGTTATATGAACCACAAGCAGGAAATTTTCATTGACACAAGCAGTGTGTCGCGCGAGCATGTGCTTCAGTTCCCCTTAGCCAGTATGACAGATCCTGTTCTAATCCGCAACGTGTTCTACGAATTCGACAGTGCCGAACTGACCGACAGCAGTACCATAGCACTGGATAGTCTGGCCGTGCTGCTGGCGGAGAATCCCAGTGTGACCATAGAACTGTCCTCGCATTGCGACTATCGTGGCAGGGACGAGTACAACCTACGCCTGTCCCAGCGTCGTGCCGAGAGCGTGGTGAACTATCTCATCAGCCGGGGCTTGCCTGCCGGCCGACTGATTCCTGTGGGATATGGCGAGAGCCGCCCAAAGATTGTGACACGACGTCAGGCCGAGCAGAATCCATTCCTGCAGGCAGGTGACACACTGACAGAGTCCTTCATCCTGGCTCTTCCCAATGAAGAACAGCAGGAGGCGTGCAATGCGCTGAACAGAAGAACGGAGTTCCGTGTAATGCGTACAACCTTCGGTTTGCCCTGAGCAGATTACAATCCATAGTCCTTATTCATATTTTAATGGTGCTGTAATCTCTTTTTCGTAAAATAAGCCTACCTTTATCGCCAGTTATGGCAATATTGACATCAATAAACAGTCCCCGTTCCATGTCTGCTGTCTTCATAGCAGGTTGTAGCATAGTGTTGTCTGTTATGACCGAACTTTGCTTTGGCAGTTTCCCCGTGGACATATTCCACTTTCCTCTCAACATATTTATTGTGGTACTATGGATTGTGCTGATAGCAATCATGTACCGCAACCGTACTGCCAGGTTCATGCTCTCTCGCCAGGCTACATGGCTCTCGCTTGCGCTGATGGCTATGGTAGGCATAGTTCTCGGCCTGCAACGCAAGCCATCCACAACAGCATGGCCAGTGGCAGTGTCGTTACTCTTCATCCTGAGCCACCTCTGCTTTGTGATACTGCGGGGCTGGCGCAATGCCAAGGGCATACGCTGGCGTTTCTGCCTGACACACGTGGGACTGCTGCTGGCTCTTGGTGCAGGTTTCTGGGGTGCTCCGGACCGTGAGCAGTGGCGCGTAGCCGCACATCACTATCCCTCCAATGAAGCATATACGATGGAAGGCAAACAGAGATTCCTGCCCTATACCATAGAATTGGTGTCTTTCCACATGGAGCATGCCGAGAACGGAGCACCCACGCACTACGACGCGAATATAAAGGTGGACAACAAGAATGTAACGCTAAGAGTGAATCACCCCTACAGCCGCACACTAAGCGAGAAGATATACCTCGTCAGTTTCGGCAAGACGCTCATGGGCGAAACCTATGCTGTCATTGAAATAGTAAAAGAACCATGGCAATGGATGACTGCAACCGGCATCATCATGCTTATTGTCGGTGCAGTGCTGCTCTTCGTACAAGGACCGAGGAAAACGGAAAACTTGTTGAAAGTTGAAAGTTTAAAGTTTAACGATGACTGTTTTAGCTTGATGAGCGAGGGAAAATAAACTTGAAACCTGAAACCTGAAACGTTAAACATTAAACGTTAAACGTTATTAACTATGGGCTGGAACATATTCCCCATGTGGGCAGCAGTAGTAATGCTACTTGCCACAACAGGAGCTACAATAGCGGTGCTGAAAAAGAACCGTAACCTTTGGGCCATAGCCTTGATGCTGCTTGCCATTCTGGGCATGGCTGGTTTCATAGCCATGCTATGGACAACGCTTGAGCGCCCGCCACTTCGTACCATGGGCGAGACACGACTATGGTATTCCTTCTTCCTCCTGGTAGCAGGACTCTTCACGTATTACCGGTGGCAATACCGCTGGATAATGCTGTTCTCCACTGTACTGGCTGGAGTTTTCATCATCATAAATATTGCAAAACCAGAGATTCACGACCAAACACTGATGCCTGCCCTGCAGAGTGTGTGGTTTGTACCACACGTCTCTGTCTATATGTTCTCATACTCACTGCTGGGCTGTGCCACACTGCTCTCAACCATGGCACTGGCACGAAGAAACAGCAACATGGACATGGCAATAGAGAAACTCCTGTATGCAGGTCTGGCCTTCCTCTCCATAGGCATGCTCACAGGTTCCTTGTGGGCCAAGGAGGCTTGGGGAGCCTATTGGAGTTGGGACCCAAAGGAGTCTTGGGCTGTTGCCACATGGGCACTATATCTCATAGCCTTGCACTTGGCTCCGAGTGTGATGAACACCAAGCACCGCTGGTTATACCACACAACCATTGTCCTTGGTTTCCTTGCCTTGCAGATGTGCTGGTATGGCATCAATTACCTGCCGTCGGCAGAAACAAGTATACATACATATAATCAATAACCAACAATATCAAAGTTATGAAAAAGCAAAAGAGAGGTCAGTTCCTGATTGGCGTTGCAATGCTGCTTATTGCATGTGGTTGGGTCACCTACCGTGTAATGACGGCAAATTCAACGCCATCTAAGGAGTTAGCTCCGGAGGCACGCGTTGCTGCCATTCTGGAGAAAGGCGGTTGCATCAGCTGCCATAGTGCTAATCCCGAACTTCCGTTCTATGCCAACATCCCTGTAGCAGGCGATATGGTGAAGGCAGACATTGAAGAAGGCTACCGCGCATTCGACATTGAAGACGTTATGGCAAAACTGAAGGATGGCGGCATGCCGAATCCTGTTGACGTTGCCAAGATAGAGAAGGTGGCGCTGGACAAGCGCATGCCCATGGCAAAGTATTATCTCGTACACTGGGGCAGTCAAATGACAGACGCCAAGGCTTCTGTTATCGCAGAGTGGGCACGCGACTACCGCACAGCATACTACAACGATGGTCTCACTGGTGAGCGTGCTGGCGAACCTATACGTCCTATCATTGCAAAGGCCAATACCGACCCACGTAAGGTGCAGTTGGGTTTTGACCTGTACCACGACACACGTCTGTCTTCCGACAACACCGTTTCTTGTGCCACTTGCCATGGCCTGAATACAGGCGGTGTAGACAACCTGCAGTATTCAAAAGGTGTGGCAAACAACATGGGTGGAGTAAACGCTCCCACCACCTACAATGCCGTATACAACTTCGTCCAGTTCTGGGACGGCCGTGCCAAGACTCTTGCCGAACAGGCTGCCGGTCCTCCACTGAACCCCGTGGAGATGGCTTCCACTTCCTTCGATGAGATTATTGCCAAGCTTGCACAGGATGAGAAGTATGTTGCCGAGTTCAATGCCCTCTATCCCGATGGTATCACCGAGGCAAACATCACCAATGCCATAGAGGAGTTCGAGCGCACGCTCATCACTCCCAACTCACAGTTCGACAAATGGCTGCTGGGCGACAACGATGCACTCACCGCCGACGAACTTCGTGGCTACGACCTGTTCAAGGCCAACAACTGTGCCACCTGCCACGTTGGTGTGAACCTGGGTGGCGAGTCCTACGAACTGATGGGCTTGCGCCAGCACTACTTCGAGGCTCGTGGCACGGAACTCACCGAGGAGGACAACGGCCGCTTTAAGCAGACACAGGACGAGCGCGACCGTCATCGCTTCAAGGTTCCCGGCCTGCGCAACATAGAACTCACCTGGCCCTACTATCACGATGGTACACGTGCCACCATGGAAGAGGCTGTCCGCGATATGGCTCTCTACCAGTGCGATGCACAACTCAACGATGCTGAGGTTGCTTCCATAGTGGCCTTCCTGCGCACCCTTACCGGCGAGTATCAGGGCAAGAAACTCACTTCAGTCAACAAGCAAGAATAAAGAAATACACTATTCACACAAGAGGGGTTGGCGCAATGCCAACCCCTCTTTATGTACTATTTCTCTGTAACGATACTCATCCCAATAGTTTTGGGTGAATCTATTGTTCCAATAGTGCCATCAACGATAAAATTCATTGTTGTATTTGATTGGTACATATATCTAGTTGTATTGCTGTAATACTTAAAAGAAAGGACCTCTGAAGTATTATTGCCATAGACCATTGCCATCCAGACATTTCTACCAGCGTATACTTCTATTCTGTCTGCAACACCTCTACAATCATCGCCAACAAATACAGCCAATTTATCTACCGGTTGTTCTCCACTAACAAGAGAATCAGGTAAAACAACAGAAACTGTCATTGTGTGTTCAAATGTACTGATGTTTGATACAAACCAATTAGGACTATCAAAGGTTGGATATGAAGGCGGATTTGGAACGTCAGGATTAACAACAGGTGGATTAGGAACTATCGGTTCATCATCTCCACCCTTGCTGCAGGAAACTCCCATGAGGGAGAATACTATCAGTAACAGTGTTGTATATAAAATATTCTTTTTCATGTCATTTATCATTTAATAAATTTGGTTACACACGTATTTCCGTCTTTCTCATAGTATATGATATAAGTTCCTGTAGAAATGTTATTCAAACGTCTCGTGCCCATCTTTATGCCACTGATACTATAGATTGCTTTAATATTTTCAATACCACCATCAATACTCATGTCATCAGTTATGAACGTAATTGCAGCTGGAGCATCGCTTGTACCCCAAACTCTGTTGCTTTGGTAGTCAATAATATTGCTCGCAGTGGCAACAATCTCACCATCACGTACAAGGACTATAGCCATCTTTGCATTTTCGTCACCTTGAACAGTAAGGAACACCTTCTGTTTTCTCTCCAGACGGCATGCGCCACGCACCTCACCATTGACATAAGCCACAAGGCTGTCGTCCTCTTCTACGCAGATGCCCTTAACCTCACCAATAATATTCATATTGTCTGCATAGCGGTATGACTTGGCTGTAGCAGGAGCCTTAACAGATGTTTCAGAAGATTCGACAGGATAGGTAAATGTTGTCTGCGAGGCATTGGCACTACGCTTCAGCATATATCCACGTCCTAATGCCAGCGTGGTCAAATCACCTTCCCAGCCATTAGTAGCAGAGTAGGTAGCAAAAGCATCTTGTGATTTGATCACATCACCATTCTCTGCTCTATAGTTTTTAAGGGCATCGTTAACGCTCATGCTTGTCAAAGGCAAATAGCTGATGTAATTCCAGCCTGAGCCAACGGTAATATTAGTTTCTCTTGGATGAACAGCTTCTCCTGCTAAACTGAGTGTCTGTGACTTAGAAGAACGAACCTTATACATCTGTGTATTGTTAAGAGCGCCTTGTTTAGACAACGTACCTATCCATTGCTTTTGCTTGGCCGAATACATATCAACATACTTGTTGTCCTTGATGATGTCATCTGATGTCCATGTTCCTGATGCCATAGCAGTGTTTACAGAACTTAGATTATCATCCCTCATATTGAAAGAGATCCAATTCCAACCATCATTTAACGAAACTCCCATCTTACTCTGAAGGATGTTATAAATAAATGTCACCACTTCGCTTGCATCACCTTCTGCATTTTCGGCCATTGCCTTCAACACCATATCAGAATTAATTACTATTGGCTCCGTGTATTGCTTGCGAGAGTTCTCATCACAGGGACAGGTTCCATCGGTTGTGTACCAAATCTTCAAATCCTTACTATCGGCCATTAACTCGACACTTGTACCGCGATATACAGAAGAGCCTGATATCAGCGAAGCTTTTGGTACATTAACGATATAAGTTTCAAAGTCATCCACATTTGCAATCATTGTTGCGGTAGTCTTAACACCATTGATGCTAAATGTGATACTTGTGGTACCTGGTAGTTCACCAATAATCTCAAACTGAGCCATGCCATTCTCATCTATCGTTACATCTTTCTGTACTAATGATGCCAACATTTCAGATGAGCTTTCGGCATGCATCGTCTTTCCTACTGCTGCATCTGCTGGCAAAACATAGAGCGTAACAACCTTACTGCCCTGATAGGGAACCTTCACGAGACTATCAGCAACAATGCTCTTTACTTCCTTCTCTATGTCAAAGCTCTGTGTATAGGTTTCCGCCATCTGAATACCAGCATAGCTCTTTACTCGGTTGTTGACTATCAGCGTGACCTCTTTGCCTGCGGAGAATGCCGTGTTTGGGATAAATCGCACACACGAAGCATACTTCACATTTTCGTCTCGGTAAGCAATTTCTTCATCGACCAGTACAATTTTACCATCCACATACTTTCCATTTTGGCTAACCTTAATGTTGTCTGTAGTGAGATATGCTGGTATCATATACTTATCAAAGGTCATTTCCACTCCATCCACGTAAGCATGGGCTTCTTTTATTTCAGGTTGGCGATTCTGCACGATACCGATATTGACGTCAAGCTGTGGAGGAGGAACGGGTAACCAATCTGAGTAAGCTGTCTCGTAACCCTCTTTCTCGTATTTAACTTGCCAAAGACCTTCTGGAACAAACCACTGATAGAATCCATCCTTATCTGTATAAAGAGGATTTTCTTGACTATATTCCTCTGCATCCCATTTTACTATGTTGTCATGCAAGTCTCCATACATATCTTCAACTTGTATCTTTTGGTAGCAAGTTGCTGTTACACCTTCTATTCGGTTGTTGAAAACACCTTCGTACACATAACCAGAAGGATCTATTAATGGTAAGGAAACTCTAACTTTAACATTTGAATTTCCAGACTCTCTAAAGTTTTTGGTTTTCTTTTCCTCCTTTTTTTTGCCATTGTCACCATCATTGTCGTCGCCATTGTCATCATCATTGTCGTCATCATTGTCATCATCATTGTCATCATCGTCACATTTAAACGTATCTATACGATAAGAATATCTATCATAATTTGTATCCATTTGATTTTCATATACAACAGCAGCGGCAACATTTGCAGCGGCAACTCCTAAAGCAAGACTTACGGCTCCAAGTGACAATCCTCCTGTAGGAACCGCTCCTGCAATTCCAGCCGACATTAATCCCAATTGGGTTAGAGACGATGCAAAATTTCCGATGTAATATGCACCGCAAGCAATTCCCCAATTTCTGATTTCATCTCTGAGAAGCTTCGCAGACTCTTGTCCCTCCTTGTTATGGCAGTCAGGAACTTCGGAATATAACCCAGAAATTTTCTTATAGTCTTCATATGCTTCAAATGCGGTTATGGCAATATCTGCCAAAGCAAATACTTTTCCAGCCGCTTCTCCAATATGGAAATGTTTGAGGTTTTCTAATGAGGAAGCTATTTTATCATTTTTTATTATTTCCTTTAAAATCTTATCTCTTTCTTTCAGCAGTTTCCTTCTAACTATTACTCCAGCATCTTCTCTAACTTTTATGCTATAGTTAACCTTGTTCAATTTTGAAGTCAATTTTTCATTTCTTGTATACGCGTATTTTTCTATATGGTCAATAGCGCCTACTACTGCATTTACTGTTGACTTGATGTTATTACACAAATCTTTAAAAAAATTATCATCAGAGTTTAAATCCCCACGGGTATTAGGCGTGCCAAAGGCTTTAGCCATATTGGCCATGGCAGTCTCCTTGCTTAAATCTACGGTCAAGTATATATCGTTATCAAAATCGACAAACTTATAAAATGAGTCTGTGGTATGAAAGTAATATTTACCTCCATTGTCCTTTTCTAAGGACTCAAATCCTTGCTGGAGTAACCATTCTGTTGTTATACCATCGCAGTTTTGATATACACACCCTTCAAGATATTCTGCTAAATCATTATTGTTTTTGCCAAAATCACCTAAAAGATTATTCCAAGAGATAGAATCTGACAGAACTTCATCAATATCCTTCAAAAGTTCGTCTTCGTCAAAATCTGTCGTTTCTGGTAAATCTCCCTCATAAGAGAATTTAACACCAGCCAAAGACTCTATGTCGCTTTGTATATTTACAATCTGTTCTTTGTCTTCACTATCATATGCTAAACTCAAAGCTGCAAAAAGACTATCTATTTTATCAACAAAAACTTTTGTTTCTTTATGGTTTTGAATAGGTTTCTGTAAACAGATTGACATCTCATCGGCTGACATTCTACTTTTTTTGTAGAGTTTGTAATCCACGCCAACATTTACAATAACGGTAGAATTAATAAAGTTTGCCTTTGCATACCACAATCCCTTTTCTTCGCTGAATTCCGCGTTTATAGGGATCCAGTCTCCTTGCAGAGTTAAGGCATATAATATAACATCATAAATCTTTTCAGGGTTATTATCAGTAAAATCTATTGTAAATGTATAGCTAAAGCTACGTCCTGAAACTAATGTTAAGGAGCTAGGTCGATTGTTAGTATTTATGAAATCAAATATAACTGTATTACCATTATGGTACATTTCTACTTTTGAAATTTCTGACGCATCAATATCATATTGGCATAGTTTGATTTCAGAATTAATCTCCAAACCATCTTTTCTTGATAGTTTGGCTTGAATAAAATATTTAGATAAATTTAAAGGGTTATCTAAGGCAACCTTCACACTCCATTTACCAGATGCATTTGCAATGGTTTTGCCAATAACCACATCATTGCCATAGATTGTGATTTCATCATTGCCTTGTGACACTCCGCTGACAACAAATTCTGGCTTCGAAATAACTGGCGGTACGTGTAAAGATACTGCTTGGACATTTAATGCATCAGATTTAATTGGAACCAGCAAATTTTCATTGTTGGCTCTAAAACTAACCATCGCATTCGGCTGTAATAAACCTACTTCAATGGGAATTATACAAAATTTAATCTTGCAGTTCCTTTCAGTTGCACTGAATGGAACTATGAGAGTACTATCGTTGAAGGTATAATTATTAATTACCTTATCATTTATCATCACAGAACCATTTACAAAAGATGCCATGGGCGGTATATCTATTACTAACTTAATATCCTCTACTCCAACTACTTCATCATTCTGCAATTCCACATATCCTGTGAGGGTAACATAGTTTCCCGCTACAACAGACGAAGTGTTAATGGCCAGGAATGAACTTTCCTTGTTGATGGTATTAAATTTTGCTAAATTTAGAAATGGAATATTAACAATATTCACATCCTTTATTATTCCGCTCTCAACAATAATCCTATTTCTCATATAGTCAATACCTTCAACAAGCGAAGCATCGTTGAGACGTAAAATATTGTATATGGAATTGAATGGATCATTTTTACCCATAGTCACCAAGTCATATGTTCCATCTCTTAATCCGCTAAACTCTATCATGCCATCAACAAAATCTTGTTTTTGGTTAAAGTATCCATTCTTATCATACAATATACCTACTACCGCATCATTAGATGTAGTCTGATAAGACACTTGTAATCCACCAAATTGCTTTATGGCAAAATTTGCATTGATTTCTTCTGAATCATCAACAACTTTCTCTATTACTACAGGCTCAAAAGCGTCCTTCTTACTTGAAAGCGTGATCCTCAACTCATCACCAACTTTTACCCCATCCATTAATACAAATTGCGGATATCGATTACTAATTTGATTTATTTCCTTTTCCGTTGTAAGGTTATAAACAGACAAAACCAAATTCTGATAGTCATCATACCAATCTTGAACTTCTGGTGTTTCGTCTTCCAACACACTTTCCTGATATGTCAAACTAATATTTACAGTTGCACCCACAATTGAATTCATAGTAATATCATCCATAGTGACCTTGCCTTCTGAAATAGCAAACGACTCTACATCAAGAGACTTGTTGACGTAATTGTATGCTGTACACGAAATACTGGCTGGGGAGTTATACACCTCTGCTTTGAACATACCATTCACATCAGTCTTTGCAACTACAGTACGACTCTGTTTACCACTTGTTTGCTGAGAGATAGAAACACTTACATCGCAAATACCATTTTTTGTGTTTGCATTTCTAACATAACCAGTAACTGTTACTAATTGCAAAGGTGTCAGAATACTATAAAATTCATTGTTTGCAGATTTAATCTCTAATGTAGAATCTTGTGGAGCAACATAGTACAATGCTGCCTCGTTTGAAAGTTTTATGCGGTACTTCAATATTGTACCATCCACATAGCCAGAAATGGAATTTCCTGTTGCCAAATACTGTCCACTTTCATCAAACCACGTTATGTCTGTACTTTGTGTCAGATTCTCTCCTTGTGGATTATAAACAGACATGGTAACGGTCTGAGGTTGTTTCAACTGAGTAAATTCAGTTTCCACATCTTCATCTACAATCTCAATGTCCATTATCTCACCCAATACAACAAAATTTGCGGTCTTCACATATACATTATACTTTGTATTATGTATTAAGTTTACAAAAGAATATTTTGTCCTATCGGTGATGAGCATACGACTCACTTGCCCACTACCGATGTTGTTGAGTTCCAACGTCATATTTTTATAACGTCCGTCTTTTGCATCTTCTGGCAATGAAACAGTAAGTATTTTTGTTACGCCATCAAGAGCAGAAATATTAAACTCCTTCCAGTAGTTGGAACTCAGATAGAGTTCTAAAGATAATGCCGGAACTAAGACTTTCATTGATGAAGGCACACCATCGAATGTTGTACTTGATACCGATGGAGGAGTTGTAGCATAGCAATATAGGGTAGTCAGATTACTACAACCACTAAACGCATAATTGCCTATGCTTTCTACAGAATATGGCAGAATAAGAGTTTTTAACGCAGATGCTCCTTCAAATGCATAGTTGGGAACATTATTATAACCTGTGGTACGTGAAATGTCAGCTATAGTGCAACTTGTCATCCGATAGAGAAAACCAAAGTCACTAGCTTCCATTTGTCCGATGATGGTTATGCTCTTTACCTTAGAATAGTTTTCATCAGAACTGAGGGTCGTATAGATGGCACTGCTTAATCTTCCTGCCTCAAAGTCATCAATAATCAATTCTCCTGTAGAGGCATTGAAACTATTAGCCCCTGGATTTTCTGGGTTTACAGGATCGTATACGAACTGGGCTGTGTATTCCAAATCCTCTGTCCCCATGCTTATCTCCATCGGATTCTTTGTTGAAACAATCTTACCGTTCTGCTTCCACGAAACAAAGCGGTAGCCGCTACTGGGATAGGCATAGACATTCGTTGTTTTACCCTCTGACAGGTAAAAAGAACTACTGTTGAAACGTCCACCGGCCGAAGGAGTGGCATAGAGCGTCACCTTATGCTGATAGCCATCAATAAAAGGGTCTCCTGGGTTTTCGGGGTTATATCCCTCGTTACCGATCCAATCGAAATAAGCAATAAGAGTTACATTTTCTTCCGGCATCATGTAAGTAAAACTACTTGACGTAGAGACTACCGAATCGCCCACCATCCATTGTTTGAACCTATACCCTGTTTTAGGCGTAGCATAGCAATATGTTGTAGCACCTGCCGATATTTGATGTATTGACGAAGGACTTACACTACCACCCTTCTTTGGAGAAGCCTCTACCATAAGTCTGTAGTACACATTTGGGTCACCAGGATTTTGAGGGTCATAACCTTCTCCACTCTGTGCCCATGAAAGATGTGAAAAAAGACAAAGGAATATGATACTTAAGTATTTTTTCATTTTATCAGAGTCTTGTTGCCGTTAATGATATTGATTCCTTTCTTCGGAGCTGAGAGTTTTTGACCGTCAATGCTAAAGATTGCAGATTCAGTTGTTTTGTCTTTGACATAGATGTCCTCTATGCCCGTTGTATTTCCAATCTGAATACTGAAACGATTGTCAATTGTTCCCTTCGAAGCAGTAAATGTGTATGTTTCATTGTTAAGATTTGTAGTTTTACCCGTTGCATTGTCTTTAAGAACAATATCCTCGGCTATAGCAGTTGACATTCCGATTGTGTAATCGCCTGATTCACCAATATACATACCAATTGAAATAGTACCATCAGAGAGAGGACGCTCGTCAATAGCCATCTTTTGTCCATTCTCAATAATGTAGATCTGGGGAACAAGAGCATTGCTGCTCATGAACTTGCTGGCATCACAACTGATTTCGTAGTCCAGTTTAGCTGCCTCATTGATAACCACGCGAGCTTTATCGGTATATTCTGTTCCGGCAAGGGTAAGATTAAATACCTGACGAGAATTGGGGCTCGTGAATTTAGCCACCTTTACGCGCGCAAGATCACTGCTGGCATCGTAAGTGTGCTGACGCCCTTCAGCCTTGAACTTCATGCTTGTTGCATCTGTTGGACACTGAACGAAGAACGCCTCATGAGGTCGCAACACGTAATTGTCATCCAGAAGTGAGTATGCCGTATAACCATTACCGTTCCAAATAGTAATCACACCATTATGTTCAATGTTACGAGTGTCATAGAAGCATGGATATGGATTACCTACAAGGTTCCAACTGCGGTTGTGTGCTAGATCTGAAACATAGGTTGAAAGAGACGTTACTACGTCATTGTATGCAAAGATTTTGTTCTTGTTACTATTATCTACCGCTTTGAACGTAAACTCCACATAAGAAGAACTATATGAATCATTATTTTCACTGGTACAATGAAGGATGTATCCCTCGCCAGCCTTTAACGTCATCCCGTTAGTGATGTTCTGCCAAGTATTTCCTGTCATCTTAGCACGTTCTTCACCCGAATACTTACGGATTACCCAAAGTGTACCCTCTGGATATTGAATTTCAGATACGTTTACATCAAATGGGAATGAAATGAAATTCCATCGGTTAGTTTCAGCGTAATATTTAACCGTCACATCGCTTGCAGTCATCTCATTGTATGGTATGAGAGTACTATTACAACCATTGGAATCGTAATCATAATCAGAAGAATATCGATTCGCTTGACTTTGCAGGTAATTTCCTACATTCCATACCTCATTTGCTGACACCGTCAGATGGCCTTCATAACAGTAGTCGTAGTAGTATTTGCCAGACAACACACTCAAATCTACCTTGTCTGCAAGTCCTTTTAGCTCTGTAAGAGTAAAATCAGAAATGATGTTTACTTTATCCAAATTGCCTTCTAGTGCCACGATTTTATTGAAAGTATACCAGTCATCATGCAGCATGTACGCACCTACACTAAATGCTGGCACATGAAGAGTTGTTGAAGCACCCGTTGATTTGAAAGCGGTGGTGTTTAGTGGTGATATAACATGGCAATATACATCTTCAAGTTTGCTACAATTTTTAAATGCGTCACCACCTATATTTTGTAAAGTCGTTGGTAATGCAACACTCCTAAGACTACCACAATCAGAGAAAGCAGCTCCACCAATGATTGTTACAGCAGGCAAACTCACTGATGTAAGACTACCACAATCATCGAAAGCATATGAACCAATGGATGTCGCGGCAGGCAAACTCACTGATGTAAGACTAACACAAGAAGAGAAAGCATATTCATAAATGGATGTCGCGGCAGGCAAACTCACTGATGTAAGACTACTACAAGAAGAGAAAGCATATGAACCAATGGATGTCGCGTTTGGGATAATTATTTCCCTCATAGCCACACAACCACTAAATGCTCCTGATTGTACTTTTAGCACTGTTGATGGGAGTAGAATATCCTTTAAATAGATTAATCCAGCACACCCAGTGATGGTCTTAATGTCTGTTTGTGAGAGGTCTATTTTTGAAACATTTTTCAAGCGAGACAGGTATCCGAGGTCGGTCTCATTCAGTTTACCAATTACAGTCAACTCATCCACGTCCGACCACTGTTCAACCTGACTGAGCAATACCTGTGCAAAGGAACCTGGAGAGTTTACGGTTACTGTAACTGATTTAGGTTCCCAACCTTCATAGTGTACATGTTTTTGATACCAATAACTATCAGCGCTAGCTACCTTATTAGTGTATGCCGTTATTACGCTTTGGGGTACCCAAATTGTAGTACTATAAGAAATAGACGAACTGCTATACAACGTCGGAGGATTAGCTGACTTCAAGTACAAGTCTGTTATCTGAGATGGAATGTTATATATATATGTAATAGTTGGCGGAAGAGACAATATCGACAAATTTAATGCTTCATCAAAATCCAAAACGTTATCAGAGTAACCACACCTATTTACTATATAAACAGAACCATTTATTGATATGGAGTCTGCAATCTGCAAGGAGGTCGAACTTGTAATTGCACCACAAAAGTAAACATAACTACCCGAACGACAGAATCCCAATATAGTTCCATCATCATAAGTCACAGTTAGTTTTGCATTAGCAATACCTGATGATGAATTGGAAACAACTTCTACAACTGTTGCACTACTTTTTACTGGCACTGTGGCGAGCACTGCTCCCAGAAAAACTAATGCCAAAATGGATTTAATTTTCTTCATATACTTTATCCTTAATATTTAAAGTTAGTTATTGCTGTCCGCTAAAAATCTAAAAGTCTCCAATAATGTGTCCGCAGTGCTCATAAACAGATATTGCGGATTCATTTGTAAAAAGTAAGCCCTCATTTCGTCAAAGAGCGTCGGTTCTGGTGATGACGCGCCTGATTATGCCGGGATTTTCAACTATTGGTGTCTGGTAAAAGTTAATAATAATACATACATCAAGGAAGCTAAAAGCGAAGCGGTATCCTAAGTCCCTCGGGCACAAAAAGAGCGTAGATGTCATCTTTTTAATGTCCTTGTCTGTTGAGGTCTTAGGATACCCGATAATACAAAGGATAAGATGCACCTACGCTATGCGCAGGCATCTGCAATCTTATTCCAATCGTATTATCTTGAAAGTTCCTAAGTTTCAACAGACGATATAGAATAATAGCAAACGCTAATATATCTCCGATAAGAGACCGAATCCCGACGCTTCGGGTATAGGACCGTTGCAAAAGTAGTGAATCTATTTTACACTACAAAACAAAAGGGAACAAAAATTAAGATTTCAAAACAAAGCACCTACCACCATGACCATTCATGGCTGTGTGAACAGAAAAAGGACATAAAGTTCGTTTGGGTTCATTTTTATTGCTATATTTGCATCATGGCATGACAAGCAGAGAGCATGTGCAAGACTACATATAAAGAAAAACATACATGACACTATGACAAAGATTGATTTGAAGTACATGCCCAAGGATTTCACGTTCTGCTCACGTGAGGACTGCAAGAGGCATGAGACGTGCCTGCACTGGAGGGCATACGTGGAGCGCCCCATTGTGGAACGGGCATACTTTTACGACCACAGGTGGATAGAGGCACAGGGTGGCACGGAGCAATGCCCGAATTATGCCGATAGCACACCTGTGACATTCGCTTGCGGCTTCAGGCATATATTCGATTGCATGCCAAAGACTCAGGCTGCCGAACTGAGGGAAAAACTGCTTGAACTCTACGGCGAGTACAATTATTACCGTTTCTGCCGCGGGGAGTTCCTCACGCCTCCTGCCGTACAGCAAACTATACTGCGGATAGCAAAGGAACTGGACATAACAGCGCCCATCCAATTCCATGCCACGGAGACCATGCCCTACTGGGGAGACATCAAGATAAAAAGGCAGAAATAGAGTCGCGGCTGACGATGCCCTCGGATTGAGAGCCCACGACGGCAAAGCGCTGTTGCCCTATCAACAGAACAGTGTTGTCGGGGCAACAGCGCTCTGTTGTCCCGACAACAAATGTTTATATCTACGAAGCATCGAAAAAAACAACGACCCATCGGTTTGGTGGACACAATGGTTGCGTCCCTTCTATGGGAGCAGTTAGGAATGCCCTATCAAATAAAAAAGTGTGGGGTATTAAGGCAGATTCTTGCCCGACTACTTCATGACAATACCTCGTTCATCAGTACATCATGAGGTTCGGAGGGGAGGTGCTCCAGCAACTGGAAGGGGAAGCATATACCAATCCTATATGTATTGCGCATCAGGGGGAGCAGGCGGTCGTAATACCCTTTACCTCTGCCCAAACGCGCGCCATGGCGGTCAAACGCCACACCGGGGATAACTGCAAGGTCTATTTCGTGATACGAATCCACGGGAAAGACTTCGCCAGAAGGTTCCATGATGCCATATGCTCCACTTTGCAAGGAATCAGGAGTATATATGCGAAGTTCAAGTTCATCGCCCTCCACCTTGGGGAGAAGCACACGCTTGCCCATAAGGACGGCCTTGTCCAATAGCATCGTTGTATCCACCTCGCCTGGCAGGGGATGATAGAGCAGCACTGTGCCGGCGGCACGCCACAAACCGTCTGCCACGAGGCGGGAACATATCTCACTGCTCTTCTCCTTCATCCATTCGGAGGAGCGTGCTGACTTCAGTCCCTTTATCCATTTCCTCAGCTCTGCCTTCTGCATCTGTGGCAGACGAGCGGAAAGGCTGTATTCGCAACCACAGAAAACCTGATTATAGAAAGAGTTTTCCTTCAGTAGTTCATTGCGGCGCTGCTGCAGGCCACCCTTACGCCAGTTGCGGTCGTCGAAACGAACCTGGCCAACCTGCTCCGCCGCCCAATGACCGGCTATGGAAATCTGATCAAGACTTTTCCAACGACTGCTTGCCAGCGTGGTGGTAAACGATTCTATGCCCATACGCAGACAGCATCTTGCAGCGCTGAGCAAACGCATACGGAAACACTCAAGACAACGACTGCCACGTTCGGGCTGGTCTTCATGTCCTCTAATGGCACAGGCCCAGGAGGCGTGGTCGTAGTCCTCGTCTATGATTTCCAGTCCCAACTGCTCGGCATATCGTGTACACTCGTTCTTGCGGATAAGATACTCTTCCTCGGGGAAGATGTTGGGGTTGCAATAATAAAGCACAGGACGGACATCGTTTTGCAACATCCACTCTATGATGGCGCTGGAACATGGAGCGCAACAACAATGCAGAAGAACTTTAGTCATACGGTATTAAGGTAGCCAATTGTCTATGTGTAGGGACGCTGCGTGCAGCGTCCGCCGGTTACTGGTAGAAATGTTTCGGACGCTGCGTGCAGCGTCCCTACCTATCATCAGGTTTCACTCACTTGCATCTTCGGGAGCAAGTTTCTTGACAGATGCAGAAATGCCTCCTCATTTTCCACTGAAACGGGATATGTCCCCTTGGAAGCGAGGATACGCAATTGCCCATCACGGACTTTCTTAATCTGAATAATATCCTTGAAGGGTATGGTCTTGCGCAACAAGCGGTAGCGGAGTTCCTGCCTGCCCTCGTCAACAACAATTGTCTCGTATATAAAATAGAGAGAACGGGCAAACATGGCCAAAGTCCAAAGCACAAAGAAACCATAAGCCAACGCAAATTTACCTTGGGCAAATATAGCATCCATGTTCAGAAAGAAAAATACGACCATGACCACAAAGACAAGGGCATAGACAACGGCCGTGACCTTCATCAACGGACTCTTGGTATGAAAGTATGTATGGAATTCGTGCATGTTTTGTTGCATAACAGCATTCATGTATGGATTAAAGATATCAGTTTTCCGTTTTATTATTCACCTTTGGTTCATCAAGCTACGCAAGTACGTTTTACTCATTCCCCTGTTGTAACTACTCCCTCCCATACAGGGGAGGGCTGGGGAGGGGTCCTCACCTTTCCGTTCCCCCAAGGCTCCACTTCTTGGTATATGTGCTCCTTATCCTCCATGCTTCGGGATAGAGGTTGTTAATTCTATTGCCCACACCCTTACCGGAACCGAGAGGAATACCCTTGTAGCATAAGGTGACCGGACCTTTGGGGGCAGGCACACGAATGGCCTCGCGGCGCAGATAGGCCAAAGCCTCGTCGTAGGAGAGTTCCACACATGGGCCTTCGCACTCGAAAGCCTTGGGCATGAGACGGAGGGTAGAATTGGCCTTACGGACAATTTTATCCTTCAATACAGAGATGGCATCAATACTTTCCCCTTCCCCACTCTTGCGTATAGCAGCACAATAGAAACCTTCACCACGGTCACGTCCTGGAAGGAAATGACGTTCTTCAAGGAGTTCGCCACCTAACTCCGAACATATCCAACGTGCATTGTCCTCGTCTTCAAAACGATTAAAAGTACATGTGCTGTATATCAAGAGACCACCGGATTTTAAAGTATGCCAAATATCACTAAGTATGTCACGCTGGCGCTCAACACACATCATCACATTGGCCATACTCCATTCTGCCACGGCCTGTTCGTCCTTGCGGAACATTCCTTCGCCAGAACAGGGAACATCGGTGACAACAAGGTCAAAGCAGTCTGAGAATGCGCCAAAGTCGGCAGGATAGTTGTTGGTAACAACACTATCTACGGGATATTTGCCCTGAGGCATGCGCGTCCACTTCTGCATGTTCTCGGCAAGGACATTGGCACGCTTGGACATAGGCTCATTACTGACAAGGAGTGAACCCTCGGGAAGAAGCCCTGCCAACAGAGTGCTCTTGCCTCCGGGGGCAGCACAGAGGTCCAAAGCACAACATGCTGTCTCGGAACCATAATCCTTCAGCAACTTTGCAACATACATAGACGATGCTTCCTGTACATAGTACACCCCAGCATGCAGCAGGGGGTCGAATGTAAAGGGCGGACGCTCGGAAAGATAGAATGCATCATTGCACCAGTCTATGGGATCTACTCCATCAGCCTTATCCAAATCTAATAACGGGAACAAATCCTCGTTGAGAAGTATCTTTCGTCTATTGAGACGTACAGACACCTCCGGCTCTGTTGTTAGCAAGGCTTCGCAAAGGGCCTCGGCATCATCGTTGCCGTAGTGTTCCCTCATCATGGATATGAAATCCTCTGGCAATTGTGGCATAGGAATTCTCTATTTTACGCTCACTGTTAAACGCTAAACACCAAACGTTATACACTCACAACCCCCTTAATTGCCGGCCATGGGTCATAGTCCTCCAGAGTGAAGTCCTCGTACTTAAAGTCAAAGATGTTCTTGACCTCTGGATTCAGCACCATACGGGGCAAGCGACGTGGTTCGCGTGAGAGTTGTTCGTGTATCTGCTCCATGTGGTTGGTGTAGATATGCGTATCACCAGTAGTGTGAATGAACTCACCTGGTTTCAGACCGCACACCTGCGCCATCATCATGCACAGAAGGGCATAGGATGCAATGTTGAAAGGCACGCCAAGGAAAGTGTCAGCACTGCGCTGATAAAGTTGCAAGGACAACTTACCATTAGCAACATAGAACTGGAAGAAAGCATGGCAGGGAGGAAGGTTCATATTGTCCAAGTCTGCAACATTCCATGCCGATACTATTATGCGACGACAGTTAGGGTCGTTCTTAATAGTATCCACAGCTTGCTGAATCTGGTCGATGAAGCCCCCGTTGTAATCGGGCCAAGAACGCCACTGGTAGCCATATATGTGACCGAGGTCGCCAGTTTCTGGGTCGGCCCACTCGTTCCAGATGCGCACACCTCGTTCCTGAAGCCACTTGGCATTGGTATTGCCTTGAAGGAACCACAGCAATTCGTAGATGATGCTTTTAAGATGTACCTTCTTTGTGGTAAGCAAGGGGAAGCCTTCCTCCAGATTAAAACGCATCTGATGACCAAAGATGCTCTTGGTACCGGTACCTGTTCTGTCACCCTTGTCAACACCTTCCTTAAGGATACGCTCAAGTAAATCTAAATATTGTCGCATAATAATATCTTCAACAAACGGTAAGTAAATGTTCTACTTTCGTATATAGTCAACAAAACGGTATCTATAGGCATGCTTCTCGTCTATGTCGTGAGACTCGCTCCATACCTCCTGCCACTGCTCATGACTTACCTCTGGGAAAAAGGCATCGGCATTACCAGCAATATCATCAATTTCAGTAAGGCATAGTCTATCTGCCATGGGCATTGCCTGGAGATATATACTTGCGCCACCTATGATATAAACCTCTTCGTCGGCAGTGCATGTACTGAGAGCAGAGGCAAGATCTGCAAAAACCTCGGCACCAGGCAAAGCATTAAGAGAACGGGACAGGACCACATTCCTGCGATTGGGTAATGCTCCCTTGGGAAGACTCTCGAATGTCTTGCGACCCATCACAATGGTATGACCAGTGGTCAAAGCCTTGAAACGCTTAAGATCGTTAGGCAACCAGTAGAGCAACTTATTTGCGTTGCCTATTGCCATATTCTTTGAAACCGCAGCGATTATGTTTATCTGCATAGCGAACTGTTATTGATATCGGAAGTTGGAAAACAAGGAATGATACGTTGTTGTTAAAACAAATGAACGGAAGCCTCGTCTGACTCCCGTTCATTCTATCATCACATTAAATTTGATTACTGTCTACGAGTTGCAGAGTAGTTGATACGCAAAGCCCATGACTTTCTCAACACTTCCTTGATGTCGGTGATGATACCCATCTGTGTCTTTGAATCTGCCTTGATGGAGATAACCTGCTCTGCCTGGTTTGCCATACCCTGGCGCTCCTGAGCTACGAAGTCCATTACCTCGCGAGGCTCTGCATAGCGGTCGTTCAACTGAATACGAGTACTGCTACCCATCTGAGCACGAAGTGCATCTGTAGGAGGACCTACGTAGATGTAACTTACTGCACTCTTCTTCTCCAACTTCTCGAGCTCTGTACCCTGAGGAATAGTCATCTTAACCTTCAATGTTACCTCACGCATGGTGGTAACAATCATGAAGAAGAACAAGATGGTGAAGATCAAGTCGGGCAGAGATGAGGTGTTCATCTCAGGCATTTCACGACTTTCTTTTTTCTTAAATCCTGCCATTAGTTGTTTCCTCCATAGTTTTTAGGTTCAGCCTCAGATATCTTCTGGGGATAGTAAGCACGAATTGCTACTTGCTGCTCGTTTGTTAATGCTTCATAAGGACGACCGAACTTGGTCTTTGACAATTCATCACGCAACTCATTGTAAGCAGCCACCAACTCATTCTGTACCTGGAAATACACATCGTATGGTGTACCACGGTCGGTTTGAACAGAAATTACATGATTCTTGGTAATGAAACATTGACCTAACAAATCAATCTCTGTCGCCATCTTCTCTGGCAATGTGCTTGAATTATTCGGATTGGCAATAAACTCCTTTGCAATGCCACGCAGTTGATTAATATCGATTTGCTCCTTATTATATCCTACGCCGCACAATATATTACCGGCCCTGTTAATCATGACATTCAACACATCCCTCTCATGGAATTTAACCGTGGACTGATCTTCCTCGTTCTCTGGCGGTTGAGGCAGACGACGTGACAGACCTGTATCGGTATCCATAGATGTGGTAATCAGGAAGAAGATGAGCAGGATAAAAGATATGTCAGCGGTAGAACTGGCGTTCAAGCCTGGCACTTTCTTCTTTTTCTTAGCCATATCTTTCTTTGTATAACGTTATTACTTAGACGCTGTTTTTACCAGAATACCGCTCATGGCAACTCCTACGGCTACAACAGCAACAAGGAACAGAATGTATATGCTACACATGAACATATCAGTAACTGTAACCATGTTAGCAGGTGTCACAGTACCATCAGCAGCTGTAAAATCGGATTCACCAATGCCCAACACATAGCCTACAACCAAAGAAGCCACAAACAAGGTCCATGTGAAGATGGAAATCTTTGTGCTGGGCACACCTGTAGTTGCAGTAGCATCGGTTCCCTTAGAACTGGCAATGCTCTTAACTACTGCCCAAATGATCAAACCTGTAGTCAAGAATGTCAAAACATACATCAAGACTAAGAGCAAGCCTGTGAATGTAGGAGCATCATACTCGCCATACTTCTCGTCACCCCACATACCGAAGAACAGGGCAAAAACGACAAGACTGACAGCCATGACAGCCAACATCACATATTTGGATATATTTTGAATTTTCATCACTATCTCTCCTTAAATAATGGTAATAGATATTTTAATTTGAGATAAAGCAGATTACTTCTTGCTCTTGTCGCTTCTTACGCACATAACCAAGAGTTCCTGAGCTGCCTCTTCCATATTACTGGTCAGAGCCTCAATACGAGCCAGAATGAAGTTGTAGAATACCTGCAGAATCAGAGCAACAACGATACCGAAAATGGTAGTAATCAAAGCCACCTTCATACCGCCAGCAACAACGGTGGGGCTGATATCACCTGCCTTCTGAATGTCGTCAAAGGCCATAACCATACCGATCACAGTACCCAAGAAACCAAGTGAGGGAGCCATAGCGATGAACAAGGTAATCCAAGAGCAGTTCTCCTCAAGATATGCACCCTGAACCTCAGCCTCCATGTTGATGGTACGCTCAATAGTAGCCATATCGTTCTGATCATTGCTATTCAAACACTCCATAGCCTTGCGACCGAGCTGAGCAACAGGACCACGGGTTGCCTTTGCCTTTGCGATAGCCTGGTCAATCTTACCTGCAGCAACCAAAGCAGCCATATCGGCGCAGAACTTGCGAGTATTAACCTGAGCAAGACTCAAATAAACTACGCGCTCGATACAGAAAGCCAAACCGAGAACCAAAGCGATAGCAACCAATGACATAAAGCCAGCATCACCCTCGATGAACTTGGTCTTCAAAGTCTTGTGAAGGTTCTCTTCCTCCTCAACGGGAGTAACGTCCTCAACGGGAGCAGCCTCAACGGCCTCAGCCTCAGCAACGCTATCAACAGCAGCAGAATCAACAACAGCAGCTTCTGCGGGAGCAGCCTCTTCCTGAGCCATTACAGATGAAGTTGAAGCGAAAGAGCATGCAGCTACCATCGCAACAATAGCAAATAACTTTTTCATTGTTTTGGTAATTTTTAGGTTTAATTTTAATGAATACTTTTATTATAAAGCGGAGAGAACGGGATTCGAACCCGTGATACGCTTTTGACGTATACACGCTTTCCAGGCGTGCCTCTTCAGCCACTCGAGCACCTCTCCAAGGACCACATTACATGGTTTGCGGTTACAAAAATATAATTTTTAACGGACTTGGCATAACTATTTCCCAAAAAAGTTACCTATACATAACGTTTTTTGTCTTTTTCTCATCAAAAGAGCCAGTCAAAGGAACCCAAACAAGCGATTAACTGTTGAATTTGTAACCTTACCTATCTCCTGCTCTGACACATTATATATATTAGAGAGGAATTGGGCAACATAAGCGACAAATGCCGGCTCATTTCTTTTTCCGCGAAAAGGTACTGGCGCCAGATAAGGAGCATCTGTCTCAAGGACAATTCTGTCAAGAGGGACATGGCGCAACGTCTCTGCCAAACGGCAGTTCTTAAATGTCAACACGCCGCCTATACCCAGCACAAAACCTTCATGCCTAAGCATTCTTTCCGCAGTCTCTTTACTTCCGCCAAAGCAATGGAACACTCCTCTCAGCCCGTCGCCCTTATGCCTTTCCATAATCTCAAGCAGTTCCTGCTCTGCTTTCCTCATGTGTATAATAAGGGGCAAGTCGTGTTCCTTGGCCCAAAATATCTGCCTCTCAAAAGCCTCAATCTGCTCTTTGCGAAATGTAGAATCCCAATAGAAGTCCAGACCTACTTCGCCAACGGCTGTCACGCTACCCAGCATAACCTCCATGCGATCAAGCACCAGAGACCAGTCCTCCCTGACATCCTCGGGGTGAAGACCTATTGTAGGATAGCAAATTTGCGGATAGCTATTGGAAACGGAAAGCATACGAGACATGCTCTCTTCATTTATGTTGGGCAGGATTATCTTTTCTACACCCGCCTGCAATGCCCTCGAAATTACCTCATCTCGGTCTTCATCAAACTCCGGACCGTAAATATGACTATGCGTATCTACCATCAACTATTCCTTCCCAAAAGACCGAGAACATATTGCCATAGCAGAGTTTTCCTTTCAGCCGGCAAAGAAACCTTATCCAAAAGTTCACGAGCCTCATCGAAATATTCGCCTATTAACTGCTGGCATACAGAACGTACTCCCACCTGGTTATACAGATTGGTCACTGCAGCAATTTTCTCATCTTCGTCATATTGTTTTGTTTCGATCCAGGATTCCAGTTCACGACGTTGCTGCTCATCCGCGCCCTCTAACGCCTTGATCAGCATATACGTCTTCTTGTTACACAGGATATCACCGCCGATACGCTTGCCAAATGTCTGAAAATCACCATATACATCCAGCATATCATCCTGCAACTGGAATGCAAGACCAACCTTTTCACCTATACGATAGAGGAGTTCGCAGTCTCCTTTAGGAGCGCCTGCCTGCATTGCACCCATCTTCATGGCACAGGCAAGAAGAACGCTGGTCTTGAGGCGTATCATCTCAATGTACTCTTCCACACTTACATCCATCCGGTTTTCAAAATCAACATCGTACTGCTGACCTTCACCTATTTCCAATGCAGTAGTGGTAAACAAGTCCAGCACCTGTCTGAGGCAGTCTGCCTGACACTGAGCAATCAATTCATACGCCATTACCAGCATGCTGTCACCGCTCAGTATGGCTGTATTCTCGTTCCACACCTTATGGACACAAGGTTTTCCGCGCCTGACCTCGGCTCTGTCCATGACATCGTCATGCAGGAGTGTATAGTTATGGTATGTCTCTATAGCAACTGCCGTAGGCAATGCCTTTTGGAGATCATCACTATACATATTGTATGACATCATCAGCAGCACCGGACGAAGGCGCTTGCCACCTATACTCAAAACATAGCGTATCGGCTTGTAAAGTCCAAAGGGCTGGCGCTCCAAACGGAGATCAGCCAGCCCCTGGTTTACCATAGCCAGAATTTCTTCTGAACTGTACATATATTTTATATTACATTATCCCAAGCGGAACATAACAGGAAGATTAAACCTGCTTCGTACTGTTCTGTTACCCTGCTTGGCAGGTTTCCATTTAGGCATCATCTTAACGACTCTGACAGCCTCTGCAGACAAGTGCTCGTCCGGAGAGCGAACCACCTTAACATCCACGATAGAACCATCGCGGTTAACAACAAACGAAACGATTACACGCCCCTGGACACCTTGTTCCTGACAGATACTGGGATATTTTATATTATCACGCAACCACTTCATACAAGCAGCGTCACCACCGGGGAAAGATGCATTCTCCTCAACACCCTCGTATATGCGGTCATCATCCACTTCTTCCACCACAGGACCTACTGGACCTGTTGCTACAGCACTGGGAGCACCGGTACCAACAACCGTTGTGATTGCCTGATTGACCTCTTCGCTGGTTTCAATCTCCTCCTCTGGAAGTTCTTCCTCATCCTTTACCATTTCTATCAACTCCACAGTCTTTGGTTTAGCCTGAGGTGGCGGTGCAACGTACTGCTCCTGTTGGGTAATGGGGATCATGTCCTCTTCCAAGACAACACTTTCATAAATTTTACCTTCTTCTTTCACCACTACATCGCGAGTAGTGTACTCAAAAGCGGAGAACATGGCAGCCAACACCACAACATATCCAATCAGGAGACTCGTGGATTTTTGACTACGAAGTTCGTCGTTAACTGACTTGACTGCTTCCATAAATATATGTTTTTATCGTTTTTAGCACTTCTGCAACGGCAAATGTAGGACTTTTTTTCCATATTACTGCTCTAAGCATACGTTTTTTTTGAGAATTGTCGTTTTTTAGCGCATGCCGTGACCATATTGGATTAAAAAACGTTATCTTTGAAATCAAAATTAAGCGAGACATGACTTTAACAAGACTACTTGGCGTTCTGCTGGCATTGGCACTCTTACCTGCAAGTTCAAGTGCCCAGGGCAGCAGTTCCGTCTTTGACTTTCTCAACCTCCCCACATCGTCACACGCGATGGCCTTGGGTGGGAAGAACCTATCATTGATAGAAGACGACGCCTCTCTCATATTCCAGAATCCAGCCCTTATGAGTTCTGTCAGCGACAAGACTCTGAATCTTAATTTCCTTACCTATATGCAGGGTAGCAAGGCAGGCAACATCAGTTATGTCCAGGCCCAGGGAGAGAGAGGGACATGGAGTGCCATGGCACAGTTCGTGGGATACGGCGACATGGACGAGACTGACTCTGAGGGAAATATCATCGGAACAGAAAGGATGCTGGACATGAACATCTCGGGGGGCTATAGTTATCTGCTAAGCGATAGATGGGCAGGAGGTGTCAGTGGTAAGTTCCTCTATTCGTATTATGCAGGTTATTCCAGTATAGCCTTAGCCGTAGACCTCGGCCTAAACTACTATAACAGCGACAAGGATTTTTCCTTCTCAGTTGTAGCCGCCAACCTTGGAGGACAGGTGAGTGCATTCGGCGAGATAGCGGAATCGCTACCCATGGACCTGCAATTAGGACTCAGCAAAGGTCTTGGACAACTACCAGTAAGGGTGCACCTCACATTCTATGACATGTTCCGTTGGAGCAAGGACTACTATTACAATCCCGACGGAAACCTTAATGGTTTCCAGATATTTCTGAACCATCTTAATCTCGGTGCCGACATCACCCTTTACCAAGGCCGATTCTGGTTAGGACTGGGATACAATTTCCGCAGAGGCCAGGAGATGAAGGCCGGAGGCAGTTCGCATGCGGCAGGCCTTACCTTAGGTGCAGGCATCAACATTAAGAAATTAAAGTTAGGTGTTGCCTATGGCAACTACCACATAGGTGCGCCCACCCTATCATTTACCTTAGCATATTCCTTTGCCAAGGAAAAGAAAAACACAGCAAAGAATACAATAACTCAAACAAAAACAGAATAACAGCAATGATTACAATAGCTATCGACGGACACTCCTCCTGCGGAAAAAGCACAATGGCCAAGAATCTGGCAAAGGAGTTAGGCTATGTCTACATCGACACCGGCGCCATGTACCGTAGCGTCACATATTATGCCATGCAGAACGGCATGATAGATGCAGAAGGCAAGATAGATACCGAGCGCCTGCTGGCAGACATGCCAAACATAAAGATCTCCTTCAAGTTCAACCCGGAAACCGGGCGTCCCGACACCTATCTCAACGGAGAATGTGTTGAGAACAAGATACGCACCCTTGAAGTCAGCAACCACGTCAGTCCCATCGCCACACTGGGGTTCGTTCGCGAAGCCATGGTTGCACAACAAAGAGAAATGGGCAAGGCCAAAGGCGTCATTCTGGACGGCCGCGACATTGGTACAGTTGTCTTCCCCGATGCAGAACTGAAGATCTTTGTTACCGCCAGTGCCGAGATACGTGCACAGCGGCGCTATGACGAACTGACAGCCAAGGGAGAAAACTGCAACTACGACGACATACTCAAAAACGTAAAGGAGCGTGACTATATCGACTCCCACAGAGAGATTTCACCTCTGAAACAGGCCGAAGATGCCATAGTTTTGGACAACAGCAACATGACTATAGCCGAACAGCAGGAATGGTTATTGAAATTGACGAAGGAAGTGGTTTCTGCTTCGGAGTAACCCGCGCCATAGGAAAGGCAGAAGAGGAACTGGGCAATGGAAAGAAACTATATTGCCTGGGAGATATCGTGCACAACGGCAAGGAGTGTAGCCGTCTGCAGCAACTTGGCTTAGAGACCATCGACCACAACACATACAACACTCTTCACGATGCCAATGTTCTGCTACGTGCACATGGCGAGCCACCATCTACATACAAGAAGGCTCAGGAGAACAATATACACATCATAGATGCCACCTGCCCCGTAGTACTCCATTTGCAGGAACGCATACGCAAGGAATACCTTGCCGACACCGAAAGCAAGAAGCAGATTGTCATCTTCGGCAAGAACGGACATGCCGAAGTCCTTGGACTTGTAGGCCAGACGGAAGGCACTGCCATAGTCATAGAGAGTCCGGAGGAAGTTGAGAGACTGGACATGAACCGCGACATCTGCCTGTACAGCCAGACAACCAAGTCACTGGACGGTTTCCGTAAAATCGTTGACTACATACAGAACCACATATCTCCCGAAGCCACATTCAAGTATGCCGACACCATCTGCCGTCAGGTGGCCAACCGCATGCCTCATATACGAGAGTTTTCTTCCCGTCATGACGTCATCCTTTTTGTTTGTGGCAAGAAGAGCAGCAACGGCAGAGTCCTTTTCTCACAATGTTTGGATGTCAACCCACGCAGCTACATGATAGATACAGCCAGCGAGGTGGACCCAAGCTGGCTGCAAGATTGTTCTTCCGTTGGCATATGCGGTGCCACCAGCACCCCAAAATGGTTAATGGAGGAGTGCAAAGTACGCATCCAGCAGTTGCTTGGCGGCAACAAATGAGGTTTTCTCACCATTCAGCACCGCCTGCTCTTCCAAGTGCAGCATAGTCTCTATTGTGGGGTTCTGGAAGAAACTGTTGCGCAGGCTCTCGTTGATGCTTTCATACATCCAGTATTTTGCCTGCTCCGCTCTGCGGTGCTCAAAGTACCCGTTGGCCTTAACAAAGTCCACATAGCGGTATACCATATCCCAGATTTCCTTTATGCCAATACCGTAGAAACCGCTGTAGCACAACACTTCGGGCTCCCATCCGCTCTCCGGTGTGGGGAACAGATGCAGTGCATTGCGGAAATGACTGGCAGCCAGCTGGCTCTTTTCCACATTGTTGCCATCACACTTGTTTATGACGATACCGTCGGCCATTTCCATTATGCCACGCTTTATGCCCTGCAACTCATCTCCAGTGCCAGCCAATTGTATCAGCAGGAAGAAGTCTACCATGGAATGGCATGCCGTTTCGCTCTGACCCACGCCCACAGTTTCCACGAAGATCTTGTCATACCCGGCAGCCTCGCACAATATGATGCTTTCTCGCGTCTTACGTGCCACACCGCCCAATGAACCTGCCGAGGGGCTGGGACGGATGAAGGAATTGGGATGCACCGACAGTTTCTCCATTCTGGTTTTGTCGCCAAGGATACTGCCCTTTGTACGCTCGCTACTGGGGTCAATAGCCAACACGGCCAGCTTTCCGCCGTACTCCTTCAGGACATGCACACCAAATTCATCTATACTGGTACTCTTGCCTGCCCCAGGCACACCACTGATGCCAACACGTACGCTTTTACCGCTGTATGGCAGACACTTCTCTATCACTTCCTGTGCAATGGCGATATGTTCCGGCAGGGTACTCTCCACCAGAGTGACCGCCTGACCCAAAATGGAAGGGTCACCTTTCAGGATACCCTCCACATAGTCTCCTGCCGTCAGGCTGCGCCTTACAAACCTGCCACGCTTCAGATAAGGATTGATACTTGACGGCTGTTCCACACCCTTGTTCACAACCAACCCTGCATACTCTGAACTGTTCTCTGGATGTTCCATATAGCAATGTCTTTATAGATGACACTTCCACCTGTGGAAGCATCAGTCCATGTCCTTTACTGTTATGTTTATAATCTTCACCGGCTCTTCGGCATCGTCACTTACCAAAAGTATGCGGGGACGAGACTTGAAACGAGCCAGCAAGTTCTTTTTCACCGTAATCTTCATCTTGGCACTCTTGCCAGGCTGAAGGACCCTGTCCGACAGGGACACGCCTACGGCATGGTTGAACAACTGCAGATTATGTATCGTCAACGGAGAATTGCCCTCGTTGGTAACCATCACCTCTGCCTTCATCTTCTTTGAGGAGTTCTGCAAGACCACTTCTTCGGAACTGAGTTTCATCTTGGGTTTCCTTCCAGAAGAGACTGCGGTCTCTGCCGAGGGAAGCAGCACAGCGGATACCACTATCTCGTTGGACTCCCCTATCTTGTCGCCAGAATATCGGGCCAGATATACACTCGTCTGGTTCAATCCCAATGATGCCAGTTGCTTGCTGTCCAATATCAGGCGCACCACACCAGTCTTGCCCCCTGGAATGGCCTCTGGCAGATACTCAGCACGGAGATATGGCGGCAGGTGCATCAGTTCGGGACTGTATGCGGTACGGTCCGTATTGATTACATTCAAATCGGCATAAACCACTTGCCCTTTCCTAACGTCGTCAAACTCAATGTAGTTGGTACTCATCCTGACATTACCCAAGTCTATGGGGAATCCCGTAGCATAGTCCGACAGTTCGGCAACAACACGCCCCTGGAACGTTAGGAACTCCGGTTCTCTGCCCATGTTTGTGTACACCTCCACATATTTATTGAACGTGCCCAGCATTCCAGCATCATATTCCACTGTTATCTCTCCCCTTTCACCTGGGGCTATATTGCCACGGGTATATGTTGCCTTGGCACATCCGCATGAAGTCTCCACCTTCTTGATATGCAGCGGTTTGTTTCCCTTGTTGGTAAAGCCAAACACCACCGCATACGGTTTCTGGAAAAGCACCTCGCCCGTTTTTATTATGTCCGAATCGGCCACAAAACGAGGCTGTGCTGCAGCCGTAATGCCCAACAGCAGCATGCATGTGAATATCGTTTTTCTAATCATATCACTGGCAAAGATACAAAGAAGTGGCAGATTAACCAAATTTATCCAGGCAAAAGCGGAATGGCAAGACCTACTTCAAGGTCCTTAGCACAGCCTCCATCTGACGTACAAGGTCGCGCTTTTCCGTAGAAGGGGAGTATACAAATCCTTCGCCCACAATTACTTTGCGTGCCACAGTATCTACACGGGACAGACTTACGAATGGGCCACCCAAGGCTCCGTTCCTCATCTCCCACAGTCCTCGCGCTTCCATCACCTTACGTCCGTTTATCACACGTTCGGCACATTCCACTATCGGATTGCCTTTCTCCTTCTCCCGTACAGTCTGCATCCACTGGCCTTCATGGGAACCTGGAATATTGTGCTTCATCACAGAATCGCGCACTTCCACATAGCGGCCAACATTCTGCAGGTCCTCGCCGTGCCAGTCGTAGGTGTAGACCACCAGGTTCAAGTCCTTCTCCAACAGGTTGGTGCCACCCCAAAGGAAGTTCTCACCCTTCTTCGTGGCCTTCATGTTCTCCGGAGCACGTACCGACATGCCAAGAACTTCTT
The DNA here is from genome assembly GCA_017628845.1 of Bacteroidaceae bacterium. Lineage (GTDB taxonomy): Bacteria > Bacteroidota > Bacteroidia > Bacteroidales > Bacteroidaceae > Physcousia. Next base: position 16,497 of record JAGBYI010000055.1, on the reverse strand, counting down.
TCAAGTCGTCATCCACCTTCTTGCTGTATTTCTTCCTGAGCAGTTCCACACGCTTGTCTATCTGCGCCTCAAGAAGAATCTCCTTGATACGATCCGAATTCAACATAAGATACTCACGCAACACATCTATCGAAGGAGCTGCTACTACCAACTCCACTTGAGGCTTGGCATGCTCATTGCGACGGGTTCCCATCAGTGGTTTGTCCAGGGTTTTGTCCACCTTCACGAACAACTTGGTGTGAAATGTCGTATGTGTGGCCTCGTAGTCATGACTTAGAATCCTGGTCACACGAAACAGTTCCTCCACCTGCATCAGTCCCGGCACCTGTGCCTTCACTATGCCGTTTATGGAATCTTGCAAGTCACTGTTCCACGCTGCCTTATCCACCACCAAGAGCAATTCGCTGGGCAAACCCTTGGAACTTACCAGCACTTTCTTTTTCTCTCCTTCTCCCGAACATGCAACCAGCAGTACTGCCAGCAGCATCCATACAATACGTTTCATGGTTTCTCGCCTTTATTGTTTATTTTACTCCTTTACTATCATCCTTACATTCTCACCATGCGCCCTGAACTCTTCAGCATAGCAGCACTTTATCGTTGGCACGCCAGAAGCATAATTTCCCTTGCGCTCTACGGTCATTTCCGTTTCCAGCACATACTTGCCATGCGGCAGGGCAGGAATAAAGTAGTCTGTACGGTCGTCACGAACCTCCATATAGTACGACAACCCCTTCTGCCAGGCACAGCCCGACAGTTTGCTTACAGGTTCAGCACATCCGGCACGGGGCACACTGAGCACCACGTATTCACAGTCGCGCTTTGCCTCTATCACAATCCTCTCCTTTATGCGGTCGCCCACCTTGGGTTCCGTGGTACTGAATGTACGCTGCAGAGCGAAGTCCGTTCCGGCACTCTTCACCTGCTCCACAGGCAAGGTGTACTCGCCATATACTGCTGCCCACACAACACCATCACCGTTGTTCGTTATCACGACAGACTTGTTCTTGGAAATGTCCAAGGTATCCCGTTGCACCACAGAGGCAGGCTCTGCCTTCTTCTGCATCTTGCCTCCCGTCAGGGCATATACGGCATCTATGCAGTCTATGGGAGACTTCCATCCCTGTGTGCGCTTCTGGTTCAGGAGCCAGTACTGCATTCCACGGATGGTAGCGGTGTCTTCAGGACATACCGTCTGCCATGCCTCCATCACCTGCGTGTGGATGTGCAGACGGCGGTCTATGCTTGGCCAGCTGCCACCACGGTATGCCAAATAAGTTCCGTCCTTATGGTTCAGGCGGAACTCCAGAACCTTCACTCCATCCTTCAGCACCGCTTCCTTCAGAGCATGCTTCACTATCATGGCTATGGCTATGTACTCGCTGTCCATCTCCTCCATGTTGTCGGGCAGACGCTTCAGCACCTTCTTTACCAGCTGCAGTGTTTCCTTGTCTGCCTCGCCGTCCTTCACAAGGACATAGAGGGTGCGCAGATCGGAGAGCCAGGGTGTCCAGTCCTTGTTGTGCTCCTTACGCTTCTCAATGCTCTCCTCAAGGGAAGCCTTCAGATAGCGCTTGATACCAGTCATTACCCTTCTGGCATTGGCGTTGGCGGAGTTCAGGCGTGCCAGCAGATAGCCCACTTCTCGTGTCAGATAAGCATTGCCTGCCAGGCCGGGGAACCATGGCATACTGCCATCTTCCTTCTGCATGGTATATACCTTATTTATATATAAGGTGGTGTCGGGCAGACCCAACTTGCATGCAGCATAGTAGGCAGCGGCATAGGAAAGGACATCTCCGTTTGAGGGCTGTGCCGCCTTAGGCAAGGCATCCAATGCCATCTGCACCGGATCGGCCACCTTCTCCACTATCACCCGCTTGTCTTGTGCTCCAACGGGGAAGAGGTCAGCAAGATTCACCGTTTCGCTTTGCCCTGCTTCCAAGGTTAGGGCCTTGCTTTCTGTTAGTTCCACTACAGAAGAGAGCACAGGAATCTCCCTTTGCTCGCCATCACTGTCCTTCCCGGCAATGGCAACAGCCTTGAACTTCAGTCCCTCAATGCCTTCGGGCACGTCACACGAGAACACGAGGACACTGTCCCTGTCCTTGTCTACCAGAAATGCCATGGTCTTCTTCATCAGCACCCTGTCGGTCTGTGCATCCATTACCTGAACCTGTACCTTGCCCTGCTGAGCCGCCTCGCCAGTATTGGACACCTGTACCGAGAACGACAGATGGTCCTTCTCACGTACAAACCTTGGCAAGTGCAGCTTTGCGGTCAGAGCCTTGCGTGCCACCACCTTATCCGATAATGTGCCTGAGCGCATGTCCTTGGTATGTGCCAAGCCATTCAGACGCCATGTGGTCAGACTCTGGGGCATGGTGAATGTTATCGACACCCTACCTTCGGCATCTGTGCGCAACTGAGGCATGAACATGGCGGTCTCGCTGAAATCCGTTCTCACATCCACACCAGCAAAAATGTCATCTTCCTGAATTTGTGCCGATTCTTCCATCCCTGCCATACCGGCACTTGGACTATTAACTTTGATATACCTTTGAGTACCACCGGAAAATGTCCTTTCAAACAGCATGGTTACATTCTTTCGGTTAAAGTAATCCTGGTTAAAGGCACTGTACTCATATTGGGGAATCTTGGGATACCAGACATAGAATTTCATTTCGCATAACATGTCCAACTTATAGAACCATCCCATGCTCCATTGCTGAGTATAGGGCAAGTAGTGGTTCATGGGCAGAACAAACTTCCATTCATTAGCGCCAAACGCATCCAAGGACGCATCGTACATACCCAGCATCACATTGGCATCCACGGGCTGTCCCTTGGCATCAGTCACACGCATGGTCCATTGCTCTGTTGCACCTGGTTGGGTAAAGTCGCGGAAAGTTTCCCAATGCAGATGAAGTCTGGTATCAGGAAGCCGTTTGTACAATGGAATGTTCTTGGAACGCACCATGCCATCCAGCACGTATGTTGCCATCAGGCGAAGGCCGTCGGCATAACTGTCCTTATATGGAATATCCATGCATGTCAGTGTATCCGTCAGCAGCATCACTGTATCTATTGCCACGCTCTCGCCGGCAAAGGCGGTCAGGAAGACATAGCGCTGCTCTCCTGCCGGCATCCTGAACTCCAACCTGGCAGGCGTTTGGGCATCAAAGGAATCAACAGGACACTCCAGCCATTCCTTGGCCCTCTTCCCTGTCTCCACCATTGGGGGATCGGCAAACAGGCGCACGAAGGCATAGTCGGTCTGAGTTTCGCCCTGGGCGGAAAGCACAGATACATCCACCTTCACCCTGGGAGCGTAGCGATAGGTATAGGCCCGGCTCACAGGTACCGCCAGCACAAATCTTCCCTCCATATCTGTATAGACGGTATCCAAGTGGCGGGTCTCGTCAGCAGACATCCCTCGCCACCACCAGCAAGTCATTCTCCTTGCAGTGGCAGTTACCCTGCCGCCTCTCAGAGGTGTGCCGTCATAGTTCATGGCACGTCCAGACATGTATATTATGCTATCCTTAACCTCTTCTTCCTCACCTTCCTCTTCTTCCTCCTCTTCCATGGGCAGGACACTCACTTCCATATCCCTCTCGTCCATCTCCACGTAGAACACCGGGCGCTTGTACTCCTCCACCCGTATGTCGTGAACCGTACCATCCACACGCACCCAGTAGTTGCCCAGTTCCGCATCCATGGGAATCTCCATTGTTGCGCTCAGAGTACCGAAATCGTCCGAGCGAAGCGTCGTGTCCGCCAGCACCTTACGAGTCCTCTGCTCCTGCAGCTGAACCCTGCATTCGGTACTTTGCCGGACCTGTGCCTCCCAGTGCTTCATGCTATACAGGATGGAAGACATCTGCACCTTCTGGCCTGGACGGTATATGCTTCTGTCCGTATAAATGGCCACGCGTGACTGCTCCTTGGAAGACGGTGCACTGTACTGATAACTGTCATAGTATGCAATTTCCGGCAGGCAACTGTCCGCACCCAGGACAACACGCACGGTATTTCGTACCGTGTTCTTCTCCTTGCCTTTTATCACCGTAGCTTCTGGCATTGGTTTGCCTGTGCGAGCATCCACTGCAGTGACACGTACCTGTTTGCCGGGCATATCCGTCACAAAGCACTGTAGGGCCGATACCACGAAGTTTTTCTTCACTTTCTTGGGCTTCTCCCACAGACGGACATCTGTCTTGCAACTGAACTCCATTATATAGCGCCCAGGCTTGGTGGGGGCGACAAGCGGGTTCTTTTCCAGCAGCTTGCCACGACTGTCCAGCAAACGCCACTGCACCTGCTTCACGTTGACAGAGTCCTCTATGGTCAGATTCAGGGAGTCTCCGGGATAGTAGACCTCTGCCATGTACACCCTCAGCTTCGGAGCAGCGTCTAATATGGAGTCGCGGATAGCCCAAAGACGTTCCTTTTCTGCCTTCACCTGGGCAGGTTTACTGTTGCCATGAGCCACATAGAAGTCTATCAGTTCCTGTTCGCTCATCACCGAGTCCACCGGAACCCAATCGTGTGCTGCCTTCCACACCACATACAGCATGTTGCGACCGTACACCTTCTCGTCCTTGCCACGATTCACCACCGGCAGCCAGTCCTTAGTGGGAGCGTTGTACAGGAGTTCCGGTTCTGCCAGGGCCTCACGGAAGAGTTCCAGACTTCTGCGGCGCCACGCCCCCGTAGCATCGGAATATGCACGCTTGGCATACAGTTGGCCCAATGCTGCCGAATACACGGCACGGGCAGTTCCGCTCTTGCTTTCCCTCACACTCTCCAGGTACTGCAGGTTGTACTCTATGCTATCCGGGGAATTGGCCTCCCTCAGCAGACATTGTTCCAGAATCTGGGCCAGTTCGTCCTCGCGTGCACCCACTGCCATGGGCATGAGCAATGCCATGGCAAGGAAAATTGTACTTATCAGTCTATTCATCTTGCAATAAATGTTTGAGCTAATTATCACAAGCACAAAGTAACACAAATATCGTACACCTTCCAACAAAATCACCTCATAATTGACCTAATTTACACTTTTTTACTGCTATTTAGATTTATTTGACTAACTTTGCATCACAACTTAAGTATTTACCATACACACATGGACGAAATCACACTGAACATGCTCACTGCCCTCACCGACGCTTGCGAGGGACATCTGGTTTTGAACTACGCCGGCATAGAGAGTTCCACCTCGGACGAAAATCTGAACATCACCATAAAGATGCAGGACGGTCGCGTCCTCTTGCCCGAACAGGTCGATGTCAAGGCACTGAACGACGCCGTACAGCACTGGAAGGAGGAGCATCCCGGTTTCTTCCAGCGTATTCTGGGAGCCATGATGTAAAGAACAGCCCCCGGAGTCCCTAAAGTCCCAAAAGACCTTACAGTCCCTAAAGACCCTAAAAATTTTCCAATGAAGACTGGACTTGTTCTTGAAGGCGGTGGCCTGCGAGGTCTGTTTACCGCCGGAGTTCTCGACGTGATGATGGAGCGCGACATAAAGGTGGACGGCATCGTAGGTGTGTCGGCCGGAGCATGCTTTGGCTGTAACTACGTATCCAAGCAACCAGGCAGGATCCTACGCTACAATGTCAATATGACCAAAGAGCCGCGCTACATGGGATTGCGCCCGCTGCTGCGTACTGGCAATCTCATGGACCCGGAATTTGCCTATCACACCTTGCCCGACGAGATAGACATCTTTGACAAGGATACCTTCAACAAGAGTTCAGTGGAATATCACGTCGTGTGTACAGACGTGCTTACTGGCGAACCTGTCTACAAGCATCTCACTCCACCCGTAGACTACGACTTCATGGAATGGTTGCGTGCATCCTCTGCTCTGCCACTGGTGTCCATACCGGTGGAATTGGAAGGCAGACAGCTTCTGGACGGGGGCATGTCGGACAGCATACCTCTGAAGTATTTTCAAAACCTGGGGTACGAGCACAACATCGTCATCCTGACACAACCAAAGGGTTTTACCAAGAAGCGTACCAAACTGATGCCCCTGTTCCACACCCTCATGCGCAAGTACCCTGCCGTGATTGATGTGATGAACCGTCGCCACATCATGTACAATGCCCAACTGGAATACCTTGCCCAGGAGGAAAAAGCAGGGCGCATCACCGTCATAGCTCCCGACGACACCCTGCCCATAGGCCGTACAGAGCAGAACGTAGAAAAGATGAAACGCGTCTACCAGATGGGGCGCGAGGCTGCAGAAAAACTTTTCTGACTATAATTTATCATCCCCCTCTATACCGCACACCCTTTACCTCCACACCAGCCGCCGTGACGGAGTGCCTACAGCAGTTTACTCCGTATAGATTACGGGTGAGTAGTTAACAAAGTAGGGACGCTGCGTGCAGCGTCCGTATTGTATCTCCCCTTGTCTGCATTGGATGTATGCTTTTATTTTCGGACGCTGCACGCAGCGTCCCTACTGTTGGATGCTTCCGCTCACCGTTAAACATTAAACGCTAAACATTTTTTCGTTGTGTCAGCGCTGGATGTATGCCTGTGTTTTCGGACACTGCACGCAACGTCCCTACTGTTGGATGTTTCCGCTCACCACTAACCGCTCACCGCTCACCGTTAAACATTAAACGCTAAACATTTTTTCGTTGTGTCAGCGTTGGGTGTATGCTTTAATTTTCGGACGCTGCACGCAGCGTCCCTACTGCAGGGTGTTTCCGCTCACCACTCCTCGTTAATCGTTAATCGTTAATCGTTAAACGTTCATCGTTCAACTCTCCATCACCCAGCGTTCCAGGTTGCGGGTCTCGCTGGTGATGTTTGCTCCTATCTTGACAACCTCCCTGCCGTCCACGGCGAAGGGCAGAGCATAATCCTTCTCGTTTATCTGTGCCAGGGCCTCCTCGGCAGAGCCGTCAAGTTTCAGTTCTATGATGTAAACGTACTTGTCGGTTCCTATCGTCAGGTCTATTCGGCCACGGGAAGTACGGTACTCTGCCTGGACATAGAGGCCCATCAGCTTGGTAAAGATAAACATCACATTCTGGTAATGAACCTCCAGGTCGCGTATCAATTCGTATGGTGTGTCTGCCATCAGCGCCTTTAAGCGCAACATGAAGGCATCCACCTTGCCGTTTCTTACCTCACGCACGAACTTGCCAACAAACGACGGGGAGTCGTTCTGCGAAATTGGGGTGTAGTAAGGCATCAGGAAGCTGACAAAGCCCTCCTTTACCTCCTCGTTGGGATAGTCCAATGTGTACAGGCGGACGCTGCGGTCATAGTCTTTGATAGTAAGGTAACCGCTCTGATAGAGCACCGCAATAGGATTGTCCACCTTTATCTGCACACTGTCCAGTTCGCTGGCACTGGCCTCGTAGCCCGACAGTTCCGTGGGATTCATGTCCACCTCCTTCATCAGTTCCACAAGGTAGGTTGGCGTACCAGTACTGAACCAGTAACTGCCGTACTGACGTTCATTTAATGTCCATAAAACACTGAATGGATTGTACATCCCCAATGAATCAGGAGCGAAATGATAACCGTCATAACGCTGCTTCAGCATTTCGTATGCCTCCTCCTTGGTCTGCTCGTTCGCCTTGGCAAGTTCACCGACCGACTCGTCGAAAACATCTCGTAGTTCCTGTTCGGATATACCGCATATATCGTAATAGTTAGGACTCATAGATATATCCATCAAGTTGTTCAGATCGCTGAACACACTCACCTTACTGAACTTGCTGACACCGGTGAGCATAACAAAGCGTATATCCGCATCGGCACTCTTCATCACGCCATAGAACGATTTCAAAGTGGCACGAAATTCGTCCTGCAACTCGTCCTTGCCTATAGCCTGAAGCATGGGCTTGTCGTATTCGTCCACCAGGACCACCACATTGCGCCCAGTCTTCTGCTTGGCAGCACGGATTACGGCATGAAAACGTTGCGAAAGACTGGGATTGCCACCCTCCTGCGAACCGTATTCCGCTTCCCATTGGCGCAAATAGGTGTCAAGGATGTTTGCAAGTTCGGCATGGCACGTGTACCTCTCTGCATTCAGGTCGAGGTGAAGTATGGGATACTCATTCCACTCCTTTTCCAGCTGTTCCATGGCAAGGCCTTGGAACAAGTCCTTGCGACCCTCGAAGTATGCCTTCAGGGTAGAGATCAGCAGGCTCTTGCCAAAGCGGCGAGGACGGCTAAGGAAGTAGTACTTCCCGTTATCCACCAAACGGTAAACAAGTGCCGTCTTGTCTACATAAACCCAGTCGCCTGAACGCAATTCAGAAAACTGCTGTATGCCTATAGGGTACTTCATAATCTGCCCAATTTATAGTTTCCGAATGCAAATATAATGTTTTTATGGCAAATACGCAAATACGAGCAGGAAACGAGAAACAAACGGGGACAAAACATCTGTATGGTGGTTATATCTCACGCAAAGAGCGCAGAGAACGCGGATAGTTTCTTTTCTCTCACACAGAATTCACCGAAATATAATTCCTCAGCTCAAACAGATGGGGTTATTCTCTCTCACAGACTGCTTTAGCTTGATGAGCGGAGGCGAATAATCCACAGAATTTCCTTATGGCAAGAGTAGGTTCATGCTCACGCAAAGAGCGCAAGAGCGCGGAGATTATCATCATAATGCTAATGAACGGTTTGGGGTTAGAACTATCGAGTATAGCTATTAAATCGTATTAGAACAAGGAAACAAACATACGAAAAACGTGTTATATAAAATATCCTGCGTGTTCAGTACAATTGTACCCAATGTTCAGTACAATTGTACCCAATGTTCAGTACAATTGTACCAAACGTTAGGTACAATTGTACGCAATGTTGGGTCTATATTATATAACGTGTTCTTTCTGCTTATGCTTCACATTCTTATTGGCTTTGTATAGTGTTGTCTTGACAAATCTATTGGCAGAGGGAGGAATGGTGGAATTGGCAGCCCCCAAAAAACAAGAGGAGCGACATTGCTGCCGCTCCTCCATGTATGTATATTCCTATAATGTTTCTGCATCTCGCTTTAGAGATTACCAGCCCTGCTCCCACAGGTTGGGACTTGAGGGGGTGTTGTCTTCACGGCCGAGCTGAACTCCTTCAGCAGAAGTATTCACTTCTTGGCCGCTGATTTCCATAGAGGTAGCCAGCATATAAACGGCACCAACCTTGATTACCTCCACTTCGGGAGTGATATATGTCTTCTTCATATTATTATCTTGTTTATACGTTCTATTGTCTTTTAATTTAGCTCATCCTCCCTGTCCCGTACCTCACGGCAAAGGAGCAGGGGGTGAACAGGGAGCCGAAGCCCCACTATAAACTAAAACTAAAACTGTATTCTTACTTTCTTTTACTTGATAACAACCTTGCCGTTTACGATGAATACACCCTTCTGAGCGTTCTGAACGCGACGGCCTGCGAGGTCGTAGATTTCAGTTTTCACATTTCCGTTTTCACCTTCAACGCCCTCAATGCCTGTCTCATTGCCACCGAAATCAAAGACGAAGAAGCGAGCAGCATCAGGAGTACCCTCTGGCTTGGGCAGATAAGCCTTGAAGCCGTTGTTGAGGAAGTGAGTGCCTGTAGCACCTTCTGCAACCTTTGTGCCAGTTCCATTTGCTGCTACGGTGAAGTTCTTCTTGGCCTTGTAGAGACCAACGGATTCTACACCATCAGGAGCAGAGAGCACATAGGACTCCTCTTCAACATAAGTAGAAGCCACAGTACCTGTCAGCAAACTTGTAACTTCAGTATCATTGCCACCAATAGTCAGGTTATATGTTGTGGGTTCCTCAACATCTGCATAAAGCAACACGCCGGTGTTAGCAGGTACAACATTACCCTTAATATCTGTAAGTGTAGCATAGCCATTGCCAGCCTTTGATACATAATAAGCTGTCAAGCCATCAGACAAAGTAACAGCAACAGGGCAGTAGAAGGTTGCGTATTTTGCAGCTGTGATTGTAACAGGGAGAGTGGTTACCTCTTCAATTGTCCATTCATAATTACCAGAATTATTACCCTCAGGAGCTGCATCTACTCTTACTTTGTCACCATAAAGAGAACGACCAGAAGAAGGCTTAATCTGAATTTTACCAATTGTTGCACCCTGTACGAATGTAGTAGTGTTACCATTGGAACCTACAGCCTCAAAGCTCCAGTCTGAAGACATATCAGCGAGATACTGTCCCTTTGTATATGACAATAAAGCATTGTTAGCGCCAACGTACCAAATTGTATTTGCCTGTGTACCATCTTCTAACATATACAATTTATCATTATGTTGTGCCTCACCCGTACGCAAATCAGAAGTAGCATACCAACCACTTGCTCCATTCTTCAAACGATAGAAACTACCTACCTGAGGCACGTTGATTGATGGAAATGCAATAGCATTCAAAACAGTAAGTTCAGCAGCGTAATTGCTATTGTTGCTTGCGTGAGAATAAGCAACTCTTTCAGCATTAACTAAAACAGACTTAACTTCGTCTTTAACATTGTCTTCGATTACATACTGACAAACCTTGTCACCCTCATTATCAAGATAAGATTCCCAAGTTTCGATCTTCGACACAAGAACTTCTTTATTTATGTTCTCAAAGCCAAGACGTGTACCCTTGTCGTCGTTCTCATTGTAGAATCCCATGTAGTTACCAGTACCACCGTGGTTAGACACGAAGGTGTTGCCCTCTGTCGGACGGAACGCAAAGCACTTGCCATTGTTTTTAGCCGCCAAGTTAGGATTGTAGTAGAGTGTATATGTGTCTGCAACATAACCTTGGGCATTGTGGTCGTTTGTCAACTTTGTATTACCATCTGCAACTGTGATGTAACCCATTGTATTATTCTTATCTGCATAAGGATAAATCTTCAGGTTCTTATTTTCGTCCAACATAAAGAACCACTTCGCTTTGTCGTTGCCAACGATGTCTTGATTGTTAATAAGCTTAATCTTGTTATTCTCCAATGTGAAATAGTAGTTACCATCACGACCAGACTTGATTGCGTAGCAAATAGGAGCATTGATATCTGTTGTCAATTCTAAAGGAGCTTCAACAAGTTGCCATTGTGAATTATCATCATTTGCTTCCCAACGTGTAAGTTCTTTACTGCCCCAGCGTGGATGGTGGATATAACCATAACCATCCTGACCATCTGCATGGAATACAACATTAGCACCCTTAAGTTCAACAGAATAAACACCAGCATTAGCCACATCTGTAACGTAGCCCATTGTTCCATTTCTATTTGTTGTCAAAGGAGCTACATACACGCCAAGTCTCTCGTTATACAGATTGAACTTACCCTCTACATCAGCAGTCTTTAATGTCCACACAAGGTCAAGTGCATTGATATCATTTGCACCAATACCATTTGTTGTCTTAACATTGCCCGTAGTTGCGGCAATCAGATAGTCATTTTGTTGAACATTACCCTTAATCATGAATCTGTCACCAGCCTTAGGCGTCAATACTGTAGCAGATTCTGCAATTTCATTTACAATTGCGGTTCCTGTACCCTTAATAACAAATGTCAACGCTTTAGCCACTGTGCCTACATCAGCTCCCTCTATTTCGGCAACAGCAGCATCTACAACAGAAGGTTTAGCATAAATATAATAAGCAGTCTTGTATACATTGGTAGCAGCAATTGCTTCGTTCTTTGCTGTTGTAGCCATAGCCTTGAGGTCGTTATCAGCAACATTAGCAAGTTCGATACTCCATAATGAACCTGGATCGTTAGATCCATAGTGACCAAGAGCGGTTCCAGAACCTCCTGCGTCATTCCAAGAAGAACCATCTTCGTGGCAAGGACGGAAAATCAAACCAGTTGTGCCTTTTGCAGTATGTACACCGATATAATAGATTTTAGCAGGCCATTGCTCACTCATATCAGGAGTTGACATATATCCATTTGAAACGTTCTCAACTGCCTTTTCGCACGCTGCACTATAAACCCAGTAAGGTTTAACGCCTTCAGGAATTGCACCGTCTTCAAGCCAAGGATTCTTCCACTTCTTTACATCATCCAAAGAAGCCTCAACAAAATACCAATATGAACCAGCACCGTTGTTTGCGCTCTCCTGAGTAAACTGCTTGCCTTCACCCTTGAATGTAACATATTTGTTTGAACGAACGTTCTTAATGTTGTAGTACACGCCCTCGTTAGGATACATCCAAGCACCTGTAATGGTGAGTACACCTCTTGAGTCTTTTGTTGTTGCAGGGGTAATATCCTCCTTCTGCGCAGGGATGAACGCACGCATTGTGTAATCACCTACAGCAACACCAGTGAGTGTATAAACGTTGCTTTCAGAATTAGTACCAGCAAAACCGAAGTGATAGTCGCTGTAAACCACTTCGCCATTTGCATTTACGAGGTCAACACCACCGATATCCATACGGACGTCACCACCATTATGAACGAAAGCTGCTGTTACATCACCTTCGGTAGCAACGCGTACATCTGTTACAAATACGCCAACCTTTTCGTTAGTCAATTCTGTTTCACTGTACTGAGTTGCGAAATCTGTAAAAATCTCAGCAGGAACCTCTGAAACAGCCTCATGATCTGTTGCAGGGAAAGTCCAAGTGCGCTTTCCGTAGTTGACCTGTGCCCATGCCCCAACTGTCGTCAGCAGCACTGCAAATAAAAGTAATAGTTTTTTCATTGTTTATTGTATTTAAGTTTAATTAGTTATATTAACAATCATGGTTAGTGGGAGGGTACGCACAAACACGCCTCATCCCCCAGTGCGACATGCGTCACACTGGGGGATGAGGCGTGAAAAGGGCACGAGCTGCCTCGCGCGTACCTATTATTATATATGCTTGCTTGCTTGCTTGCTAACAAAATAATCCAAACCACCAAGGATATTGGCAGTTATTTTCGTGTTATTTTGAACGTTTGCAAGCATATTTGTGGGCACACTATTTGTATTTATTCGGCAAAAGTATGGAAAATACAAATAACTACAAAAGAAATCCCCGAAAATTATCTACTATTCAACAAATTAAGCACCACTTGCCCTCAGTCAGGCGCTCAAACGAACCAAAAAGTACGTACAAAGGCACTCAATAGCACCTCTATACGTACCTTTTATGCAATACTGCTACTATACTTCCAATTCCCAAAGGGATTCTTGGGAATGGAAAGCCTTACTTTACTGCCAGAACCTCTATCTCCACCAATGCACCCTTGGGCAGGTCCTTCACCGCTACGGCAGAACGGGCTGGGAAGGGCTGGGAGAAGAACTGGGCATATACCTCGTTCATGGCAACGAAGTTGGCCATATCGCTGAGGAAGACGGTGGTCTTCACAACATGGGACAGGTCGGTACCAGCTGCCGCCAACACTTGAGAGGCATTGGTGAGCACCTGGCGTGTCTGCTCCTGTATGCCGCCTTCTACAAAGTTGCCTGTGGCAGGGTCGATGGGTATCTGACCGCTGCAGAATACCATACCATTCACTTCTATCGCCTGGCTGTAGGGACCAATGGCAGCAGGCGCCTTGTCTGTACTGATTACTTTCATGGGTTATGGGGGGTAATTATATAATGTGTTATGTTGTCGGAGTAGTCGGAATACTCGGAGTAATCTGAATGCTCTGAATTGGCGGATGCGCGGACGCATTGCTTATCTCTTTCGGACGCTGCACGCAACGTCCCTACCACGTTCAACGTTAATCGTTAAACTTTCAACGTTCAGTACACCTGGCACTGTGTGCTGAAGCCGGCTTCCTGCAGGGCGGTGCGGATGGCCTCGACGTGTTCGTGGTTGCGGGTTTCCACCTGGAGCTGCAGGATGCAGTCGGTAACACGGTTGGAGTCGTCGCTGCGTTCGTGGTTCACCTTCACCACATTGCCGCCTAATGAGGATATTATCTGACTGACGCCAACGAGCTGACCGGGCTTGTCCTCGAGGGTGATGGTGAGCTTGCAGATGCGACCGCTCTTTACCAGACCTCGGTGGATGACACGGTTCAGGATGGTAACGTCCACATTACCGCCACTGAGGATGCAGATGGTCTTCTTGCCTGCAATGGGCACCTTGTTGAACATGGCAGCAGCCACAGACACAGCACCGGCACCTTCCACCACCATCTTCTGCTGTTCGATGATGGCAAGGATAGCTGCACATATCTCGTCCTCGGTTACGGTAACAATACCGTCCAAGTGTTTATGGCACAGGTCGTAGGTCAGTTCGCCAGGTTGCTTCACGGCAATGCCGTCGGCAACAGTGCTCACGTTGGGCAAGCGCATGATGTGGCCGTCGGCAACGCTATGATACATGCTGGGAGCACCGGCAGCCTGCACGCCCCACACCTCCACGGAGGGGTTGAGGCTCTTTATGGCATACGCCACACCACTGGCAAGACCGCCACCGCCGATGGGCACGATTACGCACTGCACATCGGGCAACTGCTCCAGGAGTTCCAGACCTATAGTGCCCTGACCTGCTATAACCTTCTCATCGTCGAAGGGATGCACGAAGGTGTAACCGTGCTCGTCGCGCAGTTTCAGTGCATGCTGGTATGCATCGTCGTACACACCTGGCACCAGGCAGATCTCCGCACCATAGCGACGAGTAGCCTCCACCTTACTGATGGGAGCACCTTCGGGCAGACAGATGAGGGACTTCACCCCAGCATGCGTGGCACCAAGTGCAACGCCCTGGGCATGGTTGCCTGCCGAGCAGGCTATAACGCCTCGTGCCTTCTCCTCGGCAGAGAGCTGGGAAATCTTGTAGCATGCGCCACGAACCTTGAAGGAACCCGTAACCTGCAGGTTCTCGGGCTTTAGGTAGATATCGGCATCCGGATTCAGGCGTGGTGCCTGAACCAGATCCGTACGGCGGATAATGCCGTTGAGCACATATCGTGCCTTGTATAGTTCGTCTAAGTTCATCTTTTCAAACGGAAAGGTGAAAAACGGAAAACGGAAAGGTTTAATCCACCCCCTCCGCGCTTCGCGCTCGTCCCCCTGTCTCAGAGGGACAGTTGAGAAAACGGAAGGATGAGTAATTAGCGGATTAGTTTTCCGTTTTCACCTTTCCGTTTTCCGTTTCCTTAAATGCTTGCCAGCAAGGCCTTGAGGAATACCCAGAACTTCTCTACGCTGGGGATGTTGCAACGCTCGTCGGGAGTGTGGGGAGAGCGCATTGTGGGACCGAAGCTCACGAGGTCCATATTGGGATACAGGGCACCGATGATGCTGCACTCAAGACCAGCATGGCATACCTCCACCTTGGCATCCTCGTTGAAGCACTGCTTGTACACGTCTACCATCTTTGCTACGATGGGAGAGTCGAAGTTGGGCTGCCAACTGCCATACTGACCACCGAACTCTACCTTCATGCCCACCATGCCGAAGGTGCATACCATCATCTCCTGCAGGAACTCCAGCTGGGTGTCGCAGCTGCTTCGTGCCAGGATAAGGATCTCGGCATTGCCCTCACCGATGTTGATGATAGCAAGGTTGCTGCTGGTCTCCACCACAGTGGGGATGCTGGGGATGAAGCGCAGAACACCGTTGTGGCATGCCATGATGGCGCTGACAAGATTGTCCTGAATCTCCACGGGAACCTGCTTTGCAGGCAGTTCCACCTGCTCCATGCTTACCTCTATGCTGTGCTCCACACCACGGTATTCGTCCACAAACTGCTTCTGGCAGAAGTCGCAGAGCTCCTTCAGGTCGTCCACATTCTCCTTGGGCAGGGTGAGCACTGCCTCGGCGGTACGTGGAATGGCATTGCGCATGTTGCCGCCGTGCCATGTTGCCAGACGTGCCTCGTCATCCAATATGGCCTGACGCACGATGCGAGCCAGCAACTTGTTAGCATTGCCACGGCCTTCGTTGATTTCCAGACCAGAGTGACCGCCACGCAGGCCTGCCACGCTAACCTTAACGGCAACGTCGTCGGCATCGGTGTCTACCTCCTGATATTTCATTGTGGCGGTAATGTTCACACCACCGGCGCTGCCGATGACGAACTCGCCCATGTTCTCATTGTCGATGTTCAGCAGGATGTCGCCCTTCAGGGTGTCGGCACTCAGGTGGTTAACACCGTACATGCAGGTCTCCTCGTCGGCAGTGATAAGTGCCTCCAGAGGTCCGTGCTCTATGTCCTTTGACTCAAATACAGCCATGATGGCAGCCACGCCGATACCGTCATCGGCACCCAGTGTGGTACCCTTTGCCTTGAGCCACTCACCGTCTACCCATGTCTGGATGGGGTCTGTCTCGAAGTTATGTGTGCTCTCATCGGTCTTCTGAGGCACCATGTCCATGTGGGCCTGCATCACAGCAGTGCGGCAATTCTCCTTGCCGGGGGTAGCGGGCTTGCGCATGACGATGTTCTCGGCATTATCCTTGAATGCCTCTATGCCACGCTCGGCAGCCCACTGAAGAAGGAATTCCTGCACCTTCTGCAAATGTCCGCTGGGACGGGGCACTTGTGTAAGCAGATGGAAGTT
>JAGBYI010000054.1 GCA_017628845.1 Bacteroidaceae bacterium | reverse complement strand
GGGGGTAACCTTCAGAATCTTGTGACCCTCAAACTCGCTGACAGAGACACCCTCTGAGGTCAGCAGATAATACTCGGTGTCGTCCTTGCCCAACTGGAACATAGGAGCGTACTTGAACTCTGGTACTTGTGCCATAGTTGTGATAGTTTGATTATAGGTTTGTATGTTTCTTTATATGTTTATACCTTATTAAATATATACGCGTGTGCGCATGTGAACGTCAAATTACCCCGCGTTTCAGACGCTGCACGCAGCGTCCCTACATTCCTCTTACCTCTCAACGTTAAACGTTAAACGGTAAACGTTAAACGCTCACCGTTCACCGTTCACCGTTCACTTCTCGAAGTGCTGGTAGTCCTTGAGGCTGCGCCAACTGCCACCCCAGCGGAATCCACGGGAGACGAACAGGCGATAGCAGAGGTCGGTGGCATCTATCTTGCCGGGGATATCCTTGCGCCTGTCGCGTCCATGGGCATAGGCCCTGCCCTCGGGAGGCAGCACACGGCCGCTACGGACATAGACACACGGATTGTAGAGCGGATTAACGTCCACCGCCATGCCACGGCTATGCTTGGACAAGGCGGTGCTACCTGCAACACGGCGATAGCAGAAGCACGAGGTGTTGTTGGCTGCCATGGAACGGGCATCGTCTGCACCGTAGTCGTCTATCAAGCGCATAGAGGCAATGGGGTACCTTGCCTCGTAGAGCCGGCGGAAGATATAGAGCAGGTCATCGGCGATATGCCTGTTGCACACCATCTGACCGAGATGTTCATGTCCCTCGAAGTCGACATACGACAACTCCAGGTAGCGCAAGTCCGACCTTGGCACCTCGCAACCTTGCGGATACGAGCGCCCTTGCATCCTATGCCATATACTGTCCGGCATTTCCACCGAGGTGAATACCTGTCCATTTGACACCACCGCCGGGAACGATAGCATCAGCAACAACAGGTATCGCAGACAGCATCCCATATCTTATCTAATATCCGTTACAGTTTCCTTCAGCACAAAGCGTTTATAATAAGCCCAGCCTAAAGTAGTAAGGGGCAATGCTATAATAAAGCCTATTATTCCCAGCAATGAACCCCATACAGAAAGAGCCAGCAGTATAATGGCCGGTTTTAGCCCCATTGCCTTGCCCATAATCTTGGGCACGAGATAGAGGTCCTGTATTGCCTGAACAACACAAAAGACCACTATGGCCATGAGCATTATCAACCAGAAGCTCTCCCCCGTATCATTGGATTTGAGAAGAGCCAATATTATAGTGGGGATAAATCCCAACACCTGTGCGTAGGGCACCATATTGAGCAGGCCAATAAACAAGCCAAGGCCTATAGCCATCGGGAAGTCAATAATAAGGAAACCTATACTGAACAGCACTCCCACGAGAAAGGCAACCATTGCCTGTCCACGGAAATAAGCATTCATCTCTGTCTTAATGTCGGTAGCCAGATGATGTGCCATTGCACGATGTGCCTTGGGCACAACCTGAATCCAGTTCTGGTTTACCTTTTCATAATCCAAGAGGAAGAACAGCAGATACAGCAATACCATCATAGCATCTACGAAAAACCAAACTATATTCATTGTTCCCGAAACGAATCCCCATGCCTGTGTTACTGCAGCCTGAATGGCATCTACCACCTCGTCGCGCTGGAAGAAGTGTACAATGGTATTATGGTCAAAAGTCTGCTTCAGGAAGAACTCTATCTGCTTGGGGATATCTGTCCCCGACAAATACATAGATGCATAATGAAGCAGGTCATCAGAGAGACGCGCCATCTGCTTGACTGCTGGCGGCAGAGTAAACACTATCAAAGCCGTGAGGATGCACAGAACTATAACAACTGCCGCCACTATACTTAACAAACGGTAGCGGATACGGCACTTCTGCTCCAGGAATATAATCAGCGGATATATCAAATATGCCAACAGCCAAGCGATGAAGAAAGGCAACAAGACGCCGCTGAGAGCATTAAGCAGGTAATACAAACCCACTGCACCTATCACAAGCATTAAGCCACGTACAAAACGGTCGAACGTTATCTTTTCTGCCAGAAAAGAAAGGTCATTGTTGTGGTGCATTTGCCTTGTATTCTTCATCGTTGGATTAATTTGTATGTAATGTTCTTCTGTTCAGATATGGATGAGGAGCGAAGTTTTATGCCTGTGGCAAGGACGTTGCGACAGCATACCTACTCGTGGCAGTTCCTGCTTTTAATCCCCCATCGCAGCCTTATCCTCATCCTTCCTCGTAATGGTCAAACAGGAAATCGTTATATGGATACTTTTGAACGTGCATTTCGCGCACCTTATTATAAAGCACCTGGCGCAAGGTGTCGTAACCGGTCTTCTCCAGAGCGGAGATGAACAGGCACTCGCCCGACAGACGTGTCATCCATGTCTTGATCAGGTCGTCCAAGGAAACGTTCTCGCGTGTGGCTGGGGTAAGATCGTCCTCGTCCTTCTCCACCCATCTGTAGGCATCCACCTTGTTGAAGATTATCATGGATGGTTTCTCGGCACAGCCAAGGTCGGCCAAGGTCTTCTCCACAACCTTTATCTGGTCCTCAAACTCGGGATGCGAAATGTCCACAACGTGCAGAAGCAGGTCAGCCTCGCGCACTTCATCCAAAGTACTTTTGAAGGAATCCACAAGATCGTGAGGCAACTTGCGTATGAACCCTACCGTATCAGATAGCAGGAAGGGCAGGTTGTCCACAATAACCTTGCGCACAGTGGTGTCCAAGGTGGCAAAGAGTTTGTTCTCGGCAAAGACTTCACTTTTGGAGAGGAGGTTCATGAGCGTAGACTTGCCCACATTGGTATATCCCACAAGGGCAACACGGATCATACGCCCGCGGTTGCTGCGCTGCGTGGTCTTCTGTCTGTCTATCTCGGCCAGACGCTGCTTGAGCAGAGACATACGGTTCAGGATTATACGGCGGTCCATCTCCAACTGGGTCTCACCAGGACCGCGCAGACCTACCGAACCCTTACCGCCACCACTGCCGGAGCCACCGCCCTGACGCTCGAGGTGAGTCCAAAGGCGCTGCAGGCGAGGCAGCATGTAACGGTACTGTGCCAGTTCCACCTGGGTCTTGGCATTTGCCGTCTGTGCACGCATGGCAAAGATGTCCAAAATCAGGGACGTCCTGTCCAGAACCTTTACCTTCAGTTCCTTTTCTATGTTGCGCAACTGCTTGGCAGAGAGTTCATCGTCGAAGATAACCATTGACACATAGCGTTCGGCATCCTCCTCCGCCTCTATCCATGCACGTATCTCCTGCAGCTTGCCTATACCCAGATAGGTTACGCTGGACGGTCCGTTCAGGCGCTGGGTAAAGCGCTTCACGGTGCGCGCCCCGGCCGTCTCGGCAAGGAACTGCAGTTCGTCCAGATATTCCGTTGTCTTGCGTTCTTTCTGCTGCGGAGTGATGATACCCACCAGTATGGCGGTTTCCTCCTGCTCGCCAACGATGTCGCTATGCGCCACCTTGCCCATGCCATCCTCGAAAGGAAGACTGGAGCGCGAGGCATTATAGTATTTGCTTCTTGTTGTCTTCATCTAAATTGTTTACTTGACTTGCATCACAAGGTACTTGCTTACGCTCCAGAAACGACTGGGATTGGAGATATGCAGTTCGTAGTATCCGTTGCCGTCCTTGGTGAGCATGTAACTGTCATTGGGGTGAGTGGTGAGCAGTTGGGCAGACTTGCTATAGGTCTTTATGTCCTTGACGTGGCGAATGTCAATCTCCGTAAAGTAATCCTTATTGAAGTCCTTGTCCTTGAGTACGTCACCGCCCTTCAGGATACCCTGCTCCTTGAGTTCGGCCTTGGTACCATATACAAACCACGCGCTGTTCAGTTGCTTTTCCTGGCGTGCCATTGTACCTGCCTGCTCCTTGCTTACCTCAGTCAGGGAAGCAACGCTCTGGGAAAGAGATTCTATACGCCCTATCTGGACAAGTATGGTAGAGTCCTTTTCTGCCAAGGAAGCCTGCAGTTCCTGAATGCGCATGTCCTGTGCCTCCACCTGTGCCTGCAAGCCATCTACCAGCTTTTTCAGTTTGTCGGCCTTGAAACGGCTGGCATTAAGTTTCTCCCTCAACTGAGCAACAAGTTCGCGGTTCTGCCTCATGGCCTCGCAGATGTATTCCATATTGTCACGGATTATTTCACGCGAGGAGGCACTCTCCTGACTGCCGTCAGCCACGGTGACGCGTCCCTCGGCCTCGGCTATGCGGGCTATACCTGTCTGTACCTCGGTCATCGTTTCTACAATATCATTGAGTTCGGCATCCTTGTTGTCCACTATGGTTTGAAGCGAGTCTACCTGCTGCTGCAGGCGGTTTGCTGTCTCCTGATGATTCTGGCAGGCACTCATCATGACGAGCCCTGCTACGATGATGACAATCTTTTTCATATCCTTGTCTTGTTCTTATAATTGCTTGTTTCTGTATTTGCTGAAATGTCTCTGCTCTTGCTCCCCTTCCCCTGGCTTGTCCTGTGGCTGGGTTGCCTCTGCCTCGTCACATCCTGCCACCACAATGACAAACTCGCCACGAGGTTCGTTCTCCATAAAGTGGGCAAGCACCTCGGCCAGTGTGCCACGCACGCTTTCCTCGTGCATCTTGCTTATTTCTCTGCATGCACTGCACTGGCGGTCAGGTCCGAAGGCCTCGGCAAACTGCTGCAGGGCCTTTACCACACGATGCGGACTTTCGTAGAAAATCATGGTACGGGGTTCTGTCTTCAACGCATCAATACGTGTCTGGCGACCTTTCTTCTGTGGCAGAAAGCCCTCAAAGCAGAAACGGTCGCATGGCAGGCCGC
Source organism: Bacteroidaceae bacterium (assembly GCA_017628845.1). Lineage (GTDB taxonomy): Bacteria > Bacteroidota > Bacteroidia > Bacteroidales > Bacteroidaceae > Physcousia. The sequence goes on along the minus strand of JAGBYI010000054.1, from coordinate 4,755 downwards.
TGCTGACAAGAGCAGGCACAAAGGCCGTAGCGCCGGGAAGGGTAATAACCTCCACACCGGCCCTGACCGCTTCACGTGCGACAAGAAAGCCAGGGTCGCTTATGCCCGGAGTGCCGGCATCGCTCACGACGGCAATGTTTTCTCCGCCCATCAGCCGCTCCACCACACGAGTCACCGTCTGATGCTCGTTGAACTTATGGTAGGACACCATGGGCTTGTGTATGTCGAAATGGCGCAAAAGGTTTCCGCTGGTACGGGTGTCCTCCGCCAGTATCAAGTCGCACTCGCGCAGAATTCTCAATGCACGGGCGGTGATGTCCTCGAGATTGCCGACCGGTGTCGGCACAAGATACAATGTTCCCATCCTTGGTTGGGGATTAGTATTATCTAATGTGTGTACAAATTTAAGCATAATATTTTAATTCCGGCATGCATAGGAGGGCAAAAATGCTCCGACGCAATATTTATTAAGCATCCGACTTGGGGCTTTAATATTATTTGTACCTTTGCCGGCATGAAAGATGTAAGCAACAACAATGGCGAGATGATGCGCCGAGGACGCATAGAGGTAATATGCGGTTCCATGTTCTCCGGCAAGACAGAAGAACTCATACGTCGCATGAAGCGTGCTATGTTTGCCCGACAGAAGGTGGAAATATTCAAACCTGCCATGGACACCAGATACAGCGACGAGGATGTGGTGAGCCACGAGGGAAACAGCATCCCCAGCACTCCCATAGATTCCAGTGCCAGCATCCTGCTCATGGCACAGGGCAACGATGTAATCGGCATAGACGAGGCACAGTTCTTTGATGAGCACATAGTGGAGGTATGCAACCAACTTGCCAACCAGGGCATCAGGGTCATAGTGGCAGGCCTGGACCTTGACTTCAAGGGAGAACCCTTCGGCCCCATGCCGCAACTGCTGGCCATTGCCGACGAAGTGAGCAAGGTGCACGCCATCTGCGTGCGGTGCGGTGCACTGGCATACGTGAGCCATCGCCTTGTCAACGTGGAAAAACAGGTTCTTTTGGGCGAAAAGATGGAGTACGAACCGCTATGCCGCGACTGCTACAGAAAAGCATTGGAAGAAGCACATAACGAAGAAAATACGTGAGCATGTGAAACATTTTTCATTAAACATACTTTGCTTTTCGGTATTTCTTCATATCTTTGCATCCGCTAAGGGGCATACAGCCTCCCATGCAGACATAGATTGCGCCCAGATGGTGGAATTGGTAGACACGAGGGACTTAAAATCCCTTGACCATTGCGGTCGTACGGGTTCGAGTCCCGTTCCGGGCACAATTATTGCAAAAGACTATCGTCCTGCGACATACACAGATATGTCGTGGGACGATTTCGTTCAGTCGCTCTGCTACGACGAGGAGAGCATGGGCGAGGAGGCATGGCTGCAATATATCGAGCAACTGGAATGGCTGCACTCCCACCCCTTGGATATAAACACAGCCACTCCGGAAGACATGGCTCTGCTTCCCTTCCTTACCCCGGCGCAAATTGAGGCTATTCAGGCGTATGTACATCTGGATGGCCCCATGAAGTCCCTGGGCGAACTGGCGCTTATCCCTGCCATTGACTACCATACACGCCAGGTGCTTCCATTATTCTTCACCGTGGGGCACACGAAAAGGAGCGATGGCAAGAAAGGCGGCTGGTTCCGCAACATGCACAACACCGTGGACAGCCGCATGGACATACCTTTATATTATAGAAAAGGATACCAGACAGGGAAGTACGCCGGCAGCCCTCTGTACAACCGCATCAGATACTCCTTGGAAAGCGACCACGTGAACATCGGCGCGCACGTGAAGAAAGATCCAGGCGAAAGGTTCTATGACAGTTTCGGCGGTTATGCAATGATACACAACAAGGGAATTGTCAGGACGGCCATCATTGGCGACTACCGTGCCGGATGGGGCGAGGGGCTGGTTATAAGCCGTGGAACGTCCACCAGCAAGAGCAACCTGATGAGCAACACAAGCCAGGGGATACGCCCGATGACCGGCATGGCGGAAAGCGGTTTCCTGCGTGGCGTTGCCATAACCTTGGGCAGACAGGCAGATTGGAACCAGCAGCCGAAGTTCAGCATGAGTGGCACCTTGTTTGCCTCGTACCGTGCCTTAGATGCCACATTGGACGCGGAGGGGAATGCCAAGACCATCGTAGAGAACGGCTACCACCGAACGGAAACGGAGATTGCCAAGAAGAACAACACCCGCTCCGCTCTGATAGGAGCACACCTCCAAGCCGACTTCGGGCACTTCAGCGTAGGTGCAACAGGCTACTGGCAACACTTCGACCGTATGCTTGCACCCGGCAAAGACAAGTACCGCCGTTGGTATCCTCGGGGACAGGATTTCGGAGTCATAGGCATACATGGAGGCTACAGCTACTACCGGTGGACAGCATCGGCAGAGGTGGCATACAGTACAGAAAACGGAGGCATAGCCTCGTTGGGACGTGTACAATGGCTGGCCAACAGAAACCTAAGGATAGGCATCTTGGGACGCTATTATAGTCATCGTTTCTACTCGTTTCAGGCAGCGGCCATCGGAGAAAATTCCAGGGTGCAGAACGAGACAGGTGCCATGATACGCATTGAGGCAAGGCCATGGCAAAGACTGGAACTGACGGGTTATGCCGATTTCTTTGCTGATTACTGGCCTCGATACGGGATGACAAGCTCCAGCCAAGGGCAGGAAGCGATGATTGAAGGAAAATTCTCAGCCTCTGCCAAGCACACCATTTCTCTACGATACCAAATGAAGCGCAAGGCTGCTAACAACGTCATACTGCCACAACACCGCCTGAAGGCACAATGGACCTTCATGGCAACGGAGAAATGGAAATTGCAGAGCACCGCCATTGCAAACATGGCAAACACAAGGACCCCGGGGTTCGGTGTCGGTCAACTCGTACAGGGCAAGATGCTGAAGGAGGATGCCCTCCGCCTCGGCTTGATGGCCGGATACTTCCATGCCCCTGACTACATGACCCGTATCTACCTCTACGAACCCTCCATGTGGAACAGCACTTCCTCCACATCATATTACGGGCATGGTTTCAGGTTTGCCGCCACCATACGCTACACCTTCCCAAAATCCCATTGGATGGTGGAAGCAAAATATGGCATAACGCACATGCTGGACAGAGACAGAATTTCATCTGGACATCAGGAAATCCTATCGGCAACAAAACAAGACATTTCCGTACAAATCAAGATGGAATATTGAAAACGGGGACCTGCCCCCATGGATTGTCCTGTCAACGGATGAACAGCATCTCGCGATACTTGGGCAAGGGCCAGAGTTCGTCGTCGACAATCATTTCCAGTTTGTCCACGTGGGTGCGTATCTGCTCTATCAGGGGAGCCACGTTGTCGTGGTAGGCAATGGCCTTCTCTCGCTCGGATTCCAGGCGGTTGGCTATCTTGCGTGCGCCTATGAGAGAATAGACGTGCTCGGTGATGCTGGCGGTGTTTTCCGCTATCTTCTCTATGAGGGAGAGGTTTGTAGCGTTCATCACCTTGGCTTGCTCGGCGGGGAACACCTGTGCCACCTTCACCACGTTGTCCAGCAGCTGGCTCTGGTAGCGTGTGGCCACGGGAACTATGTGGTTGAGACAGAGGTCGCCAAAGATGCGTGCCTCTATCTGTATCTTCTTGGTGTAGGTTTCCAACTTTATCTCGTTGCGTGCCTCCAGTTCCGCACGTGTGAAGACGTTCATGCGTGAGAACATCTGCACGGTCTCCGGCTTCAGGTACTGGTCAAGAATGAGTGGTATGTTTGTTTCCACGTCCAGGCCTCGCTTTTCTGCCTCCAGGCGCCATTCCTCGCTATATCCGTTGCCGTCGAAGTGTATGGGCTTGCATGTCTTTATGTCCTCGCGCACTACGGCAAGTATGGCCTTCATCATATCCACGCCCGAGGAGATGAGTTTGTCCACGCGCTGCTTGAAGTCGGTCAGCTGCTCGGCCACGGCGGTGTTCAGCACTATCATGGAGGCGGCACAGTTGGCTTGTGCACCCACGGCACGGAACTCGAAACGGTTGCCCGTGAAGGCAAATGGCGAGGTGCGGTTGCGGTCGGTATTGTCGAGCAAGAGCGATGGTATCTGAGTCAAGCCACCCATACGGAAGACATTCTTCGAGTCGAAGCGGATATCTTCGTTGTCGAGCGAACACTCAATCTTGTCGAGTACCTCCGAAATCTGAGTGCCGAGGAATGTCGAGATGATGGTCGGAGGCGCCTCGCCAGCACCCAAGCGGTGCTCGTTTGTAGCGCTCATTACTGACGCCTTCAACAATCCGTTGTGTCGATGTACCGCTGATATGACATTGACTAAGAAGGTTATAAACTGCAAATTCTCAAATGCTGTGCGACCTGGCTTAAGGAGGTTTACACCTGTGTCTGTACCAAGCGACCAGTTATTGTGCTTACCAGAGCCGTTGATGCCCTTGAAAGGCTTTTCGTGCAAGAGAACGCGGAAGTGATGACGTGTAGCAACCTTGCCCATTATGGTCATCAGCAACTGGTTGTGGTCGTTTGCGAGGTTTGCCTCCTCGTAGATTGGAGCCAACTCGTACTGGTTTGGAGCAACCTCGTTGTGGCGTGTTTTGAGCGGAATACCGAGCTTTAAGCACTCATACTCTAAATCCTTCATAAAGGCGAGTACGCGCTGCGGAATAGCTCCGAAGTAGTGGTCGTCGAGCTGTTGATTCTTTGCCGACTCGTG
>JAGBYI010000053.1 GCA_017628845.1 Bacteroidaceae bacterium | reverse complement strand
GGCATAGCACACCTTGCCCCACTTGTAGCCCAGCCACTGGATGTCGCGCTCTATGGCACGCACATATTCCATATCCTCCTTCTGCGGGTTGGTATCGTCCATGCGCAGGTTGCACACGCCGCCAAATTTCTCTGCCACGCCAAAGTCCATGGCAATGGCCTTGGCATGACCGATGTGCAGGTAACCGTTGGGTTCGGGTGGAAAACGTGTCTGCAAACGTCCTCCGTTCTTGCCCTCTGCCAGGTCCTCCACTATTTGTTTCTCGATGAAATTAAGGCTCTTCGCTGGAGCCTCCTGTGTTTCGATAGTAGCCATTATATTATAGTATGTTCTTATTTCGGGCGTCAAAGTTACGATTAAGTGAGCGATTTACCAAATTTATTTGAGTAAATCCGAACGTGAGTAACTTAGAAACGTAGTTTCAGAGTACGATTAAGTGAGGGAAGTACAAAAAAAATCCGTTTTATTTTTACTTCCGAGCGAAAGTAACTTGGAAACGTAGTTTCAGAGTTACGAATAAGTGAGCGATTTACCAAAGAAACGATTAAGCGAGAGCAAAAAAAGTTAACTTTTTATGCCGAGTGTGAGTTTCTAAGACCGTTAGGTCAAATTTATTTGAGTAAATCCGAACGTGAGTAACTTAGAAATTGCCCACTGATGACACAGATGCAACAGATTTTCACGGATTATTTTGCAACTTGCAACCAAGAGAAATGTTTGCCTGAATGGCATGGCGTGTAAGAAAAAAGGTGGGGCTGGTATGTGCTGTGTGGTAATAAATCATTACACTTATTTGCTGGGGGTATTGAGGGCCGGGTCCTCGTGTTGCTCGTTCCTGTTCCTCGTGAGGCGACGACGTTGTATTCGTATTGCGAGGCGCAAGACATCGTAACAACATTTCGCGGGCGACGTGACAAACCAGAACGGCAGAGCGATTGCGCATCCCCTCTTACTTATAATGAGGTATTAACGTGTTGAATATCAGTGATTAAAACGATGTTTGCTGTTACGGCAGTTGGCCAACGGGTTTGCCTTCATTTTCTGCAAATCCATTGCCTGTGCATTTTGTCACCTGTGTTTTTGGTTGCTCGTGAGGTGGTAAAATATCTTTACACTAATGTTTTCTTCCTTAACAGATTAACAGTTTAACAAGGGTAAACGGTAAACAGTAAACAGTTAGAATTTGAGCCAGTGTATTACAGCATCCGAAAGGGGTAAAGAAAATTTTATTATATATATTAATATATATAATAAAGTATATTTAGTAGTGTATCACTTGGCAAGATGGTGAGCGATGGGCAAGGCTGGGTGAGTAGGCGTAAATCCAAACTGTTTACTGTTTACCGTTTACCGTTTACCCTTCACATCTAACCGCTACAATGTGAAGGTCATCTCTTTCTGACTTAGCGCAATACCCCGCCAGGGCTGTTGCAGGGCAAGAGCAGGAATCATTGCAGAAGATGGTGCCCCCCCCACGCCCCCCCATGCCCCACCAACGCTCACCCTGCGCGGCTGACACCGAGCAAACGCTATTTCTCACCATTTCTCACAGCGCCCTGGAGATGTCGTATCTTTGCATTGTGGATGTGCGGTGGTAGAGAGGGAGGGAAAGCGTTCTTTGACATACTGATACAATGATGCTGGCGTTGACAAGAATTGAGTACAGATTTGTAAGGCATAGTAAATAAAGAAGATAGGGGAGTGGCCCGTTTGCAGTTATAAAAAAGAAGCAAAAAGGACCAAAAAGAACCAGATGAAGTCTTGGAAATCTTCAGTTAATTTGCTAACTTTACGCTGAAAAAGTCAGTAATTTTCATTCAAAAACTTGAGGTGAAGTGAAAAACGTAACAATTGACCAAGGGAATTTTGTCACCGAGTTCTTAACACTTTGAAACTTCATGAAGACGGTGTGAATATATAAAGGCTAATAATATGATAACACCTCGCGATGTATAGGGAATCGCGGATGGAAAGATGAGTATGAATAAACTGCATGCAGCAATTTACAATGATTTTATTGCCATTAATAAGCAAGACTCTAATTTTACTTTTTGGTTGCTTACTCGAAAGAGGCAAAGATTTAATCAAGGCGGGGGTATAAATAAGGGTTATATAAATGTTGGTGTAGTTAAGTTTGGAAGCAAAAGCAATCTGCAATTGGTTGGTTTCCATTTTCCCGTAAAAAATGGTATACTTGATCAATGTACTTTGCATGTTGTAAATCGAAACGATAACGAAGATATAGATAAATTAGCATTAAAGGCTGGTGTAGCCCAGACAGTTGCTCAGTATTTTCTGAGTTACATACGTCAAAAGGCAGACGACATCAATACACAATTCCTGAATTCAACTCCACAAGGTATTAAGGGAGCCTATGATGAGTTTTGGAAACACGTGGTTTCATACGATAATGAGAAAGGAACGAAATTTTATGATTGCTTGAAGATAGACCAACAAACTTTTAATGACAAGTTAGTTAAAAACCAACAAAAATTCGCAGCACCATCAACACTAACCAACCCTGTAAACGAGCATATTGATGATAGCCAAGTCTCACAAAAGAACAATGCAATGCCCTCAAAGCCACTGAACCAAATATTATATGGCCCTCCAGGAACAGGCAAGACATACAATACGGTAAGTCTGGCTGTTGATATATTAGAACCGGGTAAAGCTGATTGGAAGGAAAAGAAAGCTTGTTTTGATAAATATATAGAAGGCGGTAGGATAGTATTTACAACTTTCCACCAATCCATGAGTTATGAAGACTTTGTGGAAGGAATAAAGCCAAAGGAAAATAACGGCCAGATTGCGTATTATGTAAAACCGGGAATATTTAAATCATTGTGTGATAAAGCTGCCGGCGAAGACGAGCCTTACGTATTGATTATAGACGAAATCAATCGTGGTAATGTTTCGCAAATTTTCGGTGAACTCATAACTTTGTTGGAAGAGGACAAGCGATTAGGCAATGAGGCAGAACTTAAAGTCAAGATGCCCTATTCTCAAACGGAATTTGGAGTTCCCAAGAACCTTTATATTATCGGCACAATGAATACTGCTGACCGTAGTGTGGAAGCGTTAGATTCTGCATTGAGGAGACGTTTCTGTTTTACAGAAATGATGCCACGTCCAGAATTGTTGAAACAGGAAATAGATGGAATAAAGCTCAAGGAAGTTTTGGAAATTATAAATAAGCGTATTGTCGTATTAAAGGATCGTGAGCACCAAATCGGGCATAGTTACTTCATGAAAGTTTTAGATGTACCGTCTCTGAAAATGGTTTTCAAGAACAATATTATACCATTGCTGCAAGAGTATTTCTATGGAAACTACGACTATATAAGGTTGGTCTTGGGAGATGGTTTCGTGAAGCAGAATGTTCCAATAGGGTTTGCATGTGAATCAGACGCTGATGTTGATTACCCCCAGTGCAGGCTTCTGACAGAAGATGAATGGAAAACCCTAGATATTGTTGCATCAATAAGGAACTGTCTATCAAAAGCCCAATAATAAACGTTACTAGGAAAACAAGTAGAATGGCAACTATTACAGTCTTTGAACACCAAACCCTAAGGGAAGGAGAACATGGTTTTACAGAATCGCACCGGCATACTCTGGAACGTTTTGTCGGAGACAATGATGAAACTACATTCAACTATTATACACTTGTACATAAGGGAGTGAAGTTCAGACAGTATGTTGGGGTGTTGTGTTTGAACGGGATCACAATTGAGATTCTTCCCAAAGCAGATAGGGGATGTGAAGACAAAAGTTTTTGGCGTGACAAACTGATTTTCATGCTTTCTAAAGTATATAAACTGGATGTTCAGTCACCAAGCACAGTCTCCCAAGAACTCAGGACGAACAGCCCGATATTAGACATATTTATCAAGAAACTTCTTGACGAAGTAGATGTTCTTCTTAACCGAGGATTGGTGAAATGCTATAGAAAGGATGAGGGAAACCAGAAATCACTTAAGGGTAAATTACTTGTCAATAAGCAAATACAGAGAAATTACGTTCATCAAGAACGTTTTTATGTTCAATATACGACGTATGATTATGAGCATATAATGAACTGTATATTGTGCCAGGCAATAAAATTGGTTATTCAGATCTCCCATAATGCCTACTTGCGTGATAGGGCAAACTCTATATTGTTAAGGTTCCCAGAATTAAAGGGTTTTGCTGTTACTTCCGAGACTTTTGAGACGTTATGTTTTAACAGGAAGACGGAAGATTATAGAAATGCATTGAAGTTGGCAAAATTGTTGCTATTGCATTACGCTCCTAAACAGACAGGTCATGGAGATAATATCCTTGCCTTGATGTTTGATATGAACAAACTTTGGGAAGAATTCGTGTATTGTACCCTCCACAGGAAACTTCCCGAATATCATGTTTCATCCCAAGTCGTCAGACGTTATTGGAGACTAAATGCAAGTGCCACTTTTAAGACAATAAGACCCGATATAGTGATATATAATCAGAACAAAGTAGTAGGCATCATAGATACCAAGTGGAAAAGACCGGACAAGACTCCATCCGATGGGGACTTGCATCAAGTGTACGTCTATTCCAAAATGTTTGATACAAGCAAGGTGGCCTTGCTTTACCCTTCTGCAGATGTGGATAGGGCATCGGTGGGGGGAAGTTTTATGGATAATGGTTCGTCTTGTGATATGTTGTTTTTGGGAAATGTTCAAGCGAACGATAAGTGGTGCGATAATTTGACTACTCTTGTTAAAGATTGGCTTAGCCACATATAACCAATAGAGCAACCGATGGCAGATGCAATATTAAATATTAGGTAATTTTGCAATTTCTAAAAAAGTTACCCCATTTTTTGAAATTTTTTCAAAACGTTGCTATATTATATATATATGCGTGAGAGCACGAACAACTTCGTTACCCAAAAACATCAAGATATGGAAGAGAACAATATTCAAGAGACTCAGCACAGGGACGCACAGCAGATGCGAGTTGACGAGTTTGCAACCATGCTTGGCCAGGTGCGCCAGGGAAACAAGGATTTGGCCCCCCAGGTGCTGAATGCCCTGCTGGAGGACGGTGACCTTCAAGGCAAGTTCCTTGACATGCTGGAGGCGGAGGACAAGCAATGGCTCCTTGCCCTGGACAACCTAAAGGCCGACTGCATCGTTCTGGCAGGCATGTACAGGGAGAAATGCCGCTATTATGACGAACTGTTCACGGACGAGGACACGGGCGAAGAGGTGGTCATAGAGCGTGCGGAGTTGGTTGAAGGTACCTCGTGGTTTGAGAGGGACAAGAACGAGGCCCGGGCATTGTACGGCAAGATCTGCGCCGCCGACCTGCCAGATGCCGATGTGCGCATTGTGGTTGACTGGGTAGACGCAACCCCGTTCAACGAGATGGCCATCGTGGAGAAGAAGAAAAGGCAGATGGAGGAGCAAGTCCCTGCCCACGAACTCGGGCTTTCACCCCTATACGGCTGGATATGCGAGGTGTTGGGCGATGCGTACTACTATGGTGAGGAGCATTGCGGCTACTATATAGACATAGCCAAGGCCAGGGAGTACTATGCCAAGGCGCAGGAGATAAAGCATGCCACGGGCGACGAGACCTTCATGCATTGGGGCAACCCTATGGAGGATTTTGACGAGAAGGATTGGGAAGAGTATGTGGTATCTCCCGAGACCCGGAACTATAGCATCTCAGGACCTGCCCAGGTGCTGGACAAGGTAAGGGCCACCATAGACAAGCTGACCGAAAAGTACGGCATGCCCGGCAACGAGTTCGGTCGCTACGTGCCCACCCCCATACTGCTACAGGCACTCTTGGGAATAAAGTCCAAGGCACCGAATTACTGGGGCAACCTTCTGTTCATGGAAGACCAGCCCGACGGCACCCTTTCCCTCACCATGGAGGTGGAGCAGACGCATGTATGGCCCCATGTCCTTGAACAGGGCTTCCCTGGTATAGAGGTGGAGACAGAGAAGGAGTAAGGGAAGAAAATTAACAGAAGAAAGCAACAAGGCTAATAACATTATAAAACCTCGCGATGTATAGGGAATCGCTTAATATTATGGACCCCAAACTTAAAATTAGAGTCAGCCAACCTCGGGAGATGTATTTCAATTCCGATGCCGAATTTGAGGATTTCTGCGTTGCTCCCTATGCTGAGATCAAGGAAATGGATGATGGCGTGATGTACGTCAGCGGCAAGTATTCCGATGAGTACCTTGAATGCTTGGAGGACGGTGTAAGATTCGTTATCCGTGATGAAGACTCCGTAGTTTATAAACGTCAGTGTGTCTGCAAAAGAGTGCCCGTAATGCACAACGGCAAATTCCTGGGACGCGACACTTTGGTTCAGTTGAAAGTAGAAAATCTGGAACCTTATTTTTGAATTCTGAAAAACATTTATTGGACCTGACCCAAAATAATAAAAGCATATTATGACAAACTGGACAGTACAGAAGATTAAGGAAGTGGCTGAACTCATTGAAGGTTCCAACCGCTGTGCAAGCAAGGGCCAGAACCCTTACAACCTCTTTACGGCATGGAAGATGAGCGAGAACGACCACACCAAGATGTTCCTGGCACTGATGCGATACCGGGATGCTTCCGGAAGATATGCTTTGCTCAATAGTTTCCTGAACCGCTTTGCCAAGGGACGCGACAAGATGATTCATTACCAGAACATCTCGGATGTGAACATCCTGTTCAATCCACGCTACAAGAACGACACGGCAAACAGTTTCATAGACGGTCTCATCACCTTTACCGCCAATGGCAGGCGCATAGCAGTCATCGTGGAAAACAAGATCTACGATGCACCTGACCAGCCAAATCAGATTTCCCGCTACATTGAGCACATGACAAAGGACGAAGGTGTGGATGTGAACAACGTGTGGGTGTTCTACATGACGGGCGACGGCAGCAAGGAGGTTGAGGAGCAGAGTTATGGTTGCGATGCTGGCACAGACATTGGCCGCCGCTTTGTGCCGCTTGCCTACAACAGTGACATCATAAACTGGCTGAAGAGCGATATCCTCGAGGCACGAATCTATCCCGAAGCGTTGACCAGTGTGGTTCGCTCTTATGTGGAGTCCCTGGAAAAGGACTTGTTCGCAGAGGACAACTCCGACAATCAGCGAATGGACAAGTTGTGCAACTCCGTGATGGGTCATCACAATCTGAAGAAGGTGACCATGGAGCAGTGCAACACCCTGTATGCCTTCCGCAAAGCCGTGGCAGAGGTGAGAAACCAGATGCGCGAAGACATAGCCAATGGAAGCGCAGAAGACATGCACGTTGTGGACAATCTTTATGCCATTGTCAGGAAGGTGATTCAGAAGTTGGAGCAATTGGCTTTCGGCGTATTTGAAGAAAGCACCGCAACCCTGCTGAACGAACACTGGAAAAGGGAACTGAAGAAGCACGGCGGTGTACGTTGGACAGTAGCGCACCGTGGAGTTGGCGGAGACAATGGTTTCCTGCAGGTACGGCTGGGCAACGAATGGGAATCTGCTCATTGGGAATGGATACCTGTGAGTACTGCAAAGATGTTTACGGACACGGAATACACCCTGGAACTTCATGTAGAACGCAACGTGGCCTTGGCCAACAAGTGGCGCGAGCATCTGAGAAGTAATGCTCTCATGCTCCCCCAGTGGGCAGACTTGGGCAAGGATGGCACGAGGACAGTCCTACGTTACAGGATAGAGACACCCAAACCCATTGCACAGATGAAGGAGGCGGAGTTGAAGGAACTTCTGGAAAGTATCTATTTGAAGAAGCTGAACTATTTGTGCAGGATGCTGGTCAATGAGTTTGGTGCATATAATGTATAAATATATTATGAATGTAGCAAATATAATCGAAGAACAAGTCTTTGACCTATACAAGACCACTGCTTATCAGAAACTGAAACCGAACGTGGTCAGAACGCATTTGCCTATGCCCTGAAAGCAAAGTTCCCGGAGCTCGAGGTGGAAATTGAAGAAGTTCTTTATGAAGATGATACGTTCGAATAAAAGCAACACGCAAAAATGAAAACATCTCTTTCAAAATCAAGATACACGAAATATTGCCAGTGCGCTAAGGCACTTTGGTTGAGTGTGAACAAGCCCGAAGAGGCTACCGTGGACGCCGGTGTGGAGGC
>JAGBYI010000052.1 GCA_017628845.1 Bacteroidaceae bacterium | reverse complement strand
GTCACGAAGAATTAATAAGCGTTCTTCTTCACTGTAACGTTCGAATTTCTTTCTCATACTGTTTACACATTTTATTAATTGTTATCAAATGTGTCTACCTATATCAGTATAAGACAGTAGGTCTATCTTTAGGTAGACTATTTCACCAGCACCTTGCAGAGCATGTCTTGATACAGGCGGCTTTCGCCTACGGGAGAGTTGCGGTTGATGATGGCAAAGGCATACCAGCGGCCGTTGCGTCCGTGGGCATAGCCGCAGAGGCTGGAGGCTCCGATACTGGTAAGCGTGCCCGTCTTGCAGAAGATGCGGTTATGGAAGAGGGGTCCGTTCATGCGGTATATCAGCGAGCCACGGCGTGTGGGATGCCCGGGGGTGGCCAGGGCTTCGTGGATAAGTACCTGCTTGATATCGGGTTCTGTCCATGCATAGCGCAGGAGGGCAAGCAGGAAGTCGGCGGTGACCATGTTCTCGGGGGATAGGCCCGAACCGTCGTTCAAAGTAAAGTTAGAAGTGTCATAACTTAAATTCTCGCGAAGGAAGGCGTCCAATGCCCCCTCTCTGTTGCCGGCGGTGGGGATATACCTATTATAATAGTTGTCTACATGATGGTGCAGGGCATCTGCCTTGATGTTGCTGCTATGTATGAGCATGGGCGCAATGACTTCAGTCATACGTGTACTTCTGTTCATCAGGGTGCGGGTTACGGGATACACTCTCAGCCCTTCCTCCACCTCTGGGCGTGGAGCATCTATCCCCCTTTGCCTCAGCAGAGTCCTTATTTCCTGAACTATGCGTGGCGCACCCTTCAGCAGGATGGGAGTGCGGTTGTATGGTATGTCCCACAAACTGGCGGTATGGTGTGCCCTTAGTGTATCGGCACGCATGAGGTTCAGTATGAAGCGTCCTTCCACCTTGCGTATGCCGGCACGGGTCAGTGCCCCGATGTATTCATCCAAGGTCTCCACCATAGGGTTGTCGTCGGCCTGCAGGATGACGTCGCCATGTAGCGTGCCCCTATGCACAGAACCAGTAATCATTACCCGTTCGTGGTATCTGTGGTCGGCACCCAGTCTTTTCAGTGCAGAGATGGCGGTAAGCAGTTTCAGGCTTGATGCCGGCACCATCAGTTCGTGGTCGTGCCATTGCACTACGGGCATGTTGCTGCTCAGGTCCCACACGCTCACGGCAATATCCGCCGTATCCAATCGAGTGGGGGATACGATGAAACGGGCAAGTCTCTCCTCCATGATGGAGTCCCTGCCGTGTGTCGGTTCTATTGCATGAGTGCGGTTTTCTTTGATTTCGTTATTGATAGAAGCCTCTGCCCAATATTCGTGCAAAGCATGGGCAGGCCACCATATTATCCATGTGCCCAGGGCAAGGGCCATGCACCACAGCACCACCTTCACCCATCGTTTTAGTCTTCTCTTCTTCTTTTTTGCCATTTCGTGTGCAAAGGTACGGCATTTATTTGGCAATCTATACACTAATTTATATCTTTGTCCCCTTGTAGAACAAAAACAGAACGAAATATGAAAAGAATTCTATCACTATTGCTGGTGCTTTGCACGATTGCAGGCGTCAGCGCCCAGTCTCTGCCACAGGACACAGAGACACGCAAGGGCCAGTTGCCCAACGGCTTGACCTACTATGTCCGGAAGAACGTGAAGACACCCGGACAGGCCAACTTCTACATTGCCCAAAAGGTAGGCTCTGTTCAGGAGGAGGAAGACCAGCGCGGTCTTGCCCATTTCCTGGAGCATATGTGCTTCAATGGCACAAAGCACTATCCCGGTGATGCGCTTCTGCGCTATCTGGAGGGTATCGGCGTGAAGTTCGGTCAGCAGTTGAACGCATACACTTCTATTGACGAAACCGTATATAATATCAATAATGTACCCACGGCACGTACCTCCACGGTGGATAGCGTTCTGCTGATTTTGCACGACTGGAGTTGCGACCTTACTCTGGATGAAAAGGAGATAGACAAGGAGCGTGGCGTTATCCACGAGGAATGGCGTCAGCGCAATTCTGCCCAGATGCGTATACTTGACCGCCAGTTGCCCACTCTGATGTCCAACAGCCGTCCTGGTAACCGTATGCCCATCGGTTTGATGTCTGTGGTGGACAATTTCCCCTATCAGGCTTTGCGCGACTATTACCACAAGTGGTATCGTCCCGACCTGCAGGCAATCATCGTGGTGGGCGATATCGATGAGGCTTATGTCGAGGGCAAGATAAAGGAGATGTTCTCTCCCATAGCCATGCCCGAGAATCCTGCCAAGCGTATCTACTACGGTGTGGACGACAATGCAGAGCCAATAGTCGTTACCGACAAGGACCCCGAACAGTCTATGACCATCGTGTCCCTGATGCAGAAGCACCAGCCCCTGTGGCCCGAGGACCAGAAGAATAGTGTGGAGTACCTGCGCCACAAGGCGGTAAAGTCCATGATTGCAGGCATGTTCTCTTCACGTATGCAGGATATTCTCCAGAAGCCCGAGACTCCATACCTGATGTCCTCTTTCGACGAAGGCATGTTCCTTTTGTCCAAGGTGGCAAAGTGCACCGAGTCTTATGTAGTGCCCAAGGAAGGCCAGATATATCCTGCCATCACATCAGCCGTCAAGGAGATGTGCACCATCCTGGATCATGGTTTCCTTCAGAGCGAACTGGATCGCCGTCGTGCCTCCTTCCTCTCTTCCATAGACCTTCAGTACCAGAACCGCAACAAGCGCGAGAACTCTTCCTTCATACAGGATTGTCTGGACAACTTCCTGGAGAACGAACCTCTTGTTTCCATCGAGGACGAGGTAAATGCCTACAAGCAGATACTGCCCACTATCACCCTGGACGAGGTGAATGCCCTGTACGCCAAGATGTTCTCACGCGACATGAAGAACCTCGTTGTCTTGGTTATGAATCCCGAGAAGGAGGGTTACACCCAGCCCTCTGCTGATAGTCTCTTGCTTGCCGTGAAGGCAGGTATGGATGCCAAGACTACAGCCTTTGTAGACGAGACCGCCAGCGGAGCCCTGGTGAAGGATCTGCCTGCTCCAGGCACTGTTGTCAAGAGCAAGGCAGGACGTTATGGAAGCAAGGAACTGACCCTGTCCAACGGTGTGCGTGTGATAATGCTTCCCACCACTCACAACGACAACGAGATTCTCATGCAGGCATACAGCCCTGGCGGCACTAACCGCTATGGTGCCGAGGACTACATCACACTGGAGGTTGCCGAGGAGTTGTGCTCTGTATCCAAACTTGGCGGCTACAAGCAGACAGACATCCGCAAGATGCTTGCCGGCAAGCAGGCTCAGGCAAGCGGTAGCATAGGTTCGCAGAACGAATACATCTCTGGTGGTTCTTCACGTCAGGATCTTGAGACCATGATGCAGCTGGTATACCTGCATTTCCAACCCCTCCAGCCCGATATGGATGCCGCACAGAATATGATGGTGCAGTACTACACCATGCTTCAAGGCAAGGAGAGCAATCCTCTTTCATGGTATGCCGACAGCGTTTCATCTACCCTCTATGGCAACCATCCGCGCAATATTGTCATGAAGAAGGAACTTTTGTCTGCAATCAACTATGGCCGTGCCCTGGAGATTTGGGCCGACCGCTTTGCCGATGCATCCGACTTTACCTTCTTCTTCGTTGGTACATTTGATGAGGATACTCTCTCCAAGTACTGCTGCCAGTATCTGGCTACTCTGCCTACAGTGAAGCGTAATGACAAGCCTGTCTATACCGACCTTGTTATCCGCAAGGGCAATATCCAGAACATCTACAAGGCAAAGATGGAGCAGCCCCAGGCAATGGCTTCTCTGATAATGCACGCTCCTGCCAAGAAGAAGAACCTGAAGGACGAGATTGTTATGAGCATCCTGGGACAGGCCATGCAGATGAACTACACCAAGACCATACGCGAGGACCTTGGCGCTTCTTATGGCGTGGGTGCAAGCGGAAGACATTTTGATGGCAACGACGGCAAGTGGAACTATATGTTCTCTGTTCAGGGCAATGTTAAGCCCGAGATGTACGACACTTGTCTGACCGTTATGCGCGAGGAACTCCAGAAGGTTGCCGACAAAGGTATCCCTGCCGAGTACATGCAGCGTGTGAAGGAGTACATGCGCAAGACCTATCAGGAACGCCAGAACAAGAACGGGGCATGGTTGTCATATCTGCAAAGCTATTACCGTTACGGTATGGACGTACAGAAGGACTACCTCACCACCTTGGAAAAGGTTTCGCAGAAGGATATAATGCGTGTGGCAAAGGCCTTGCTCAATAGCAAGAACGAAGTTACCGTGGTAATACTGCCCGAAGAGAAATAAATGTGTGCATGATGGCCCCTCCCCAACCTTCCCGCAAGGGGAGGGAACCGTTACAACTGCGATATAAATACATTAATGTATAAGAAATAATATTATTATGGAATACAACAATTATTACGACAAAGGCCAGACGCTTGCTCAGAGCAGTGTCTTCGCCGTACTGATGAGAAACGTTTATATCTGGATGACATGTGGTTTGGCTATGACTGCCCTTACCGCCATGATCGTTGGCCGTAACGAGAACTGGGTATATACCCTTGCCACCAGTGGCATGTATTGGGGCTTGCTCATTGCCGAGGTGGTGCTGGTTATCTTCCTCTCTGCCCGTATCAACAAGATGTCTTTTGCCACGGCAGGTCTCATGTTTGCCGCCTATGCAATTCTGAATGGTGCAACCATGTCCATCATTATGCTTGCCTATACCGCAGAGAGCATAGCTCAGGCTTTCTTCGTTACTGCCGGCACTTTTGGAGGTATGTCGCTGGTAGGTTTCTTCATCAAGAAGGACCTCTCTGCCATGGGACGCACCCTGATGATGGCTCTCATAGGCCTTATCATTGCCACTCTGGTAAACATCTTCTGGCAGAACAGCATGATGGCATCCATCCTAAACTATGCCGGTGTCATTATCTTTGTTGCGCTTACCGCCTACGACACCCAGAAGATCAAGGTTATGCTCCAGCAGGCTCAGTATGCCGGCATCAGTGACCAGACCAACAAACTGGCCCTGATGGGTAGCCTTACGCTGTATCTGGACTTCATCAACCTGTTCCTCTATATCCTGCGCCTCTTTGGCAACAGAAAGTAGTAGTGTTGATATACAAATAAAGACGGAGGAAGAACTGCCGATGTTCTTCCTCCGTCTTTATTTGTTAACCCAAATCGGTCATTAGCGCGTAAAAGTCTAATGGCCGATTTGGGTTAATACAGGGGCTTAGAAATTAGCGTACTGTGGATTGCTGCTCTCCTTGATTGCAATGCACTCCATCTCAATGAGCCAGGTGGGACGGCAAACGGGAGCTAACGTGATTACGGTAGGAATCTCGGGGTAGCGCTCGGCAAACATCTGGCTTACCAGATTATAGTCGGCGGTATCGCGAAGGTAGACGATAATCTGTGCGCAATGCTTCATTGTCATGTCTGCCTCTTCGAGGAGTTTCTCCACATTCTCCCACATACGCAGGGTCTGCTTGCGGATGTCTCCTACGTGCACCACCTCACCACGATTGTCTATGCTTGCAGTGCCGGAGATGTAGGCATGGTTGCGGTCGCCATACTGCATCAGTGTTCCACGCTCGAAGGTCACGCCATAGTCGCTGGTGCGGTTCAGGTGTGTTGGAGCATAGAGATAGCGTTGTTGTTCGGGTTGGAAACCAGTCACGGCATAAGCCCCTAATTGTACCAGCGCCTTAGGATCGGAGGGATTGCCGCCAATACCAGTTGAAGATATGTAATGAGTATCGGTGGTAAGACCTATGTAGTCGAAATACTGCTTACGCGCCACTACAAGACCATGATACTGGGTATCAACATCACGCACAAAGAACCAAGTGCGTATGCAATTGTCGGCAATGTTTGCCTGCTGGGAAACAAGAACCTGCTCGTATTGGGTCAGCAGGGAATGTGTCTGCTGGAAACTGTCTCCTTGGTTGTCCATTAGCCCCATGGTCCATATATGGCGATAACCATTGTGCTCCACAATGGTCGACTGGGCATTGTCTGCCATGTGCTGCACCTCCGCACCCTTCTGCAGATAAACCCACAGAGCAACCTTGCTTCCATCCAAAGGAGGCTGCTGTATGTAGCTGATGGTACAATGGGAACCTTCCTCCTGCATAAGAGGTTGCTGGTTGGTGCTGTCCGAAAGGAAATAGCGCTTAAACACCATCTCTGCGCCCTGCAACATCTCAGTCTTCAAGAGCCAATCCTCGGCCATGCAAATACGTTGGTACTGCCCCAGGAAAGTATCCTCCAGAGGTTCCACATGCAGCATAGCATGCCACTCCGTTACGCCGTTAGGTGTTGAAAAGGACGAAATTTCTATGCTGACACCAAGCTCAGCAATACTTAATTGTGAGTATTTCATGGTGCAAAGGTACAAAAAAATGGATAATGCCACACGAAAGGTTGTGATTTATTTATAACTTTGCGTGCAAGAATAAATTAGGCATGTCCTATCCAATAACAAAATAGACCCAAGATGACAGACAAATACAGACCCTCCGACCCGATGAGCGAACTAATCAGCGACGACTACCGCATGCTGCAGGTAATAAGCCGTTTCGGGCTGGCATTCGGTTTTGGCGATGCCAGCATACAGACCGTATGCCGGGAGTGTGGTGTGGATGTGCCTACTTTCCTGGCGGTGGTGAACTTCATCCGAGGAGGTGATCATGTGAAGGTGAGTGAGCTGGTAGAGGATGTGGATGTGAATGCTCTGATGGAATACCTTAAGCGTTCCCACTCGTATTTTGTTGACTTCCGCTTGCCTGCCATCAAGCGCAAGTTGCTGGATGCAATAGGTGTGTCCAGCAACCAGATAGCCGTGCTGATACTCAAGTTCTATGACGAGTATGCCGCCGAGATGTCGCGCCACATGGACTATGAGAACAACCATGTCCATCCCTATGTGGAGCAGTTGCTGGCAGGTCGCTTGCCCGACTCGGAGCATGGTTTCCATATTCTCAGCCACCGTCATCAGGACAACCATAGCAGCATAGAGAAAAGTTCGTCGGAACTGAAAAACATCCTCATCAAGTACTATCCAGCCAAGAGCAATGTGCAGTTGCTCAACGAGGTGCTGATGGATATCTACATGATGGAGGAGGATATGCTCAGCCATTGCCGCCTGGAAGACCATCTCTTTGCCGAGTGCGTACACCGCCTGGAGGATGAAGTCCGTATGCGTGGGGCGCAAGACCCCGATGTCGTTACTGCTCCCAGAGTGGATGCTACAGACACTCTTTCCGACCGCGAGAAGGAGGTTATTGTGGAGGTGGTTAAGGGCTTGTCCAACAAGGAAATAGCAGAGAATATGTTTATCTCCGTTAACACCGTCATGACCCACCGCCGCAACATCTCCAAGAAACTGAACATACACTCCCCAGCCGGCCTGACCATATACGCCATAGTTAACGGCCTGGTCAATCTGGACGAGATAAAGTTATAGATGTTGTAACAGACAAATGCGCCATGTCCTACGAAGACATGGCGCATTTGTCTGTATTGTTTTTAGATATCAAAGTCCCAGTTCCTTGATGATGTTCTTGCCTCCACCCCAGCGGTCGACAATCCACAGAACGAAGCGGATGTCCACACCGATGCAGCGCTGCAGGGCAGGGTCGAAACTGATGTCGCCAGCCATGGCTTCCCAGTTGCCGTCGAAAGCAAGGCCAATGACATGGCCGTTGGCATCGAACATGGGCGAACCGCTATTGCCGCCGGTGATGTCGTTGTTGCTCAGGAAGCAGAGCTGCATCTGCTTGGTCTTCTTGTCCTTGTATTTGCCAAACTTGCCCTTCTTCAGGAGTTTCACTATTTCTGGTTCCATGATGTAGTCGGCAATCTCCTGCTGCTTGGCTATCTTGTCCAGAAGGCTCTGGTGGTTGGTGAAGTAGTTGTAGTGGTTGCCGTTGGCAGTATAGTCCTTGATACTGCCATAGGACAGGCGCATGGTCATGTTTGCATCAGAGTAGTGGGCTTTGTTGGCGTCCATCTCCAGGATGGCCTTGTTGAGCAGGCGCTCGTTGTACTCTATGGTTGGCATGGTGCTCTGTATGGTACCCAGCAGGTCATAATAGGTATCCAGTATGGCATCGGCATACTGCATGGCCATGTCGGTATCGCGTAGGGTACTGTCTGCCATAACCTTAGCCACACAGGTGGTGTCCAGCAGGCAGGTTTTGGAGAACACATCTTTGGCGTATGCCATGGTGTTGCCACCGTAGGCGCTATCAATCAGGTTATAGAAGGAAGGGAGGAACTCGCCCTTGGACCACTGGCGGTAGTCTTGCAGGAGGGTACCCATGGTTTCCTCGTCTACACGAGGTTCGTAGTCTTTGTAGAAAGCCTTCAGGTTGTCCACGCAAAGGGCGGCATCCTCGGCGGTAGCATCGAAGGGCAAACGTGAAACGCGACTTGCCACATTGCGCAGTTCTATGCCACGGAAGAAGGTCTCGCTGTAGTAGGTGAGCAAGGCCATCTTTTCCTTTCGTTCGGTGTAGGCCTTCTCCAGTGCAGACAGCATGGAGCCATATTTGGCTTTGGTGAGTTCATCCTTGCAGTACCACTGGCGCAGGTTATCCTCCATCTTTTGCTTCTGGCCGACTACGTCCAGGTCCTTTACAGCCTTGTTCATGCCTATGGAGTTCTTCCAGTAGTTGCTGCTGCTTGCCCATTTGCTGGAATATTTCAGTTCGATGGTGCGGTCGGCATCCATCCAGTGCTTCCACACGTTCTGCTTGGCGGTACGCACATCGATAACCGCCTGGTTTGTTGCCTCGGTGCGCTCCACGATGCCCCAGGAAGAGAGGTAGCGGTTGGTGCTGCCGGGATAGCCTATGGTCATGCAGTAGTCGCCGGGGGCGTAACCCTTGATGGATACGGGAGCATAGCCGGGAGTCTTCAGGGGAACGTTGTCCTCGCTGTATTCTGCAGGTGTACCGTCGGGCTTGGCGTAGATACGGAACATGGAGAAGTCGCAAGTCTGACGGGGCCACATCCAGTTGTCGGTGTCGCCACCGAACTTGCCCAGGGTCTCTGTGGCGGTGAACACCAGGCGAATGTCGTTGTACACCTTGTAGAAGTTGGCATAGAAGGCATTGCCGCTATAGTATGATGCCACACGACACTCGAGGTTGGGGTTCTTTGCATTAAACTCGTTCTCCAGAGCAGTGCAGATACTATCGGTACAGAATGCTTCCACTTGGGCAGAGTCCATCTTGGGTGCCTTTTCCTTATAGAGGCGTGCAAGTTCGGCATTCACACGCTCGGTGCAGTCCTCCACTCTATCCAGGAAGCGTACATAGAGTCCGTGGGCAGGACGTTCCTGCTCGCGTTTCTTGGCAACGAAACCATTCTTCAGGATATCGTCCTCGGGGGTGGACAGTGCCTGGATGGCACCATAGCCGCAATGGTGGTTGGTGAAGAACAAGCCCTCGGGAGACACCACCACACCTGAGCAGAAGTCGCCCAAATTGATGACAGCATCTTTCAGGCTATGCCCTTTGGGGTTATACAATTCCTCGGGAGTGAGGTTGAGGCCCAGAGCTTTCATGTCCTGGGCAGTTTTGGGACTGATGTTCGAGAGCATCCACATGCCCTCGTCGGCACTCGCAATAAGCGAGCACATCACGGCCGTAAGTGTAACTAATAGTTTGCGCATAACTTATATTATTATTATATTTTGTTTGCGTCTGCAAAGGTACGATTAAGCGAGAGAAATTCCAAACTTGTTTGAGAATTTCCGAGCGCGAGTACCTTCGGCCGTTAGGTCAAGGGTACGATTAAGTGAGCGAAAAGTCAAATTTATTTGAACATTTCCGAATATGAGAACCTTAAGTTCTTAAAGACTTCAAGGTCTCTAAGTTTCTTAGTGTTGATAATTTTGGGCATGTTGAACGGGAATTAATATTTTATTGCTATCTTTGCCTACGCATAATATATTTATCACTTAATGGGCAGAAACAAATTCTCACAACGCGAGATAGAGATAATAGGCAAGCTCCTGCGCCGCAAGATGGCAGGAACACGCTTTCAGCAGAAGATGGTGCGCCACACATTGCGCACAACTTTTGAGTTCAACATTGCAGACTTCAACATTCAGGGCAAGGCCTTTGGTCCTGAGGATCTGGATGAATGTGTACGTCGTGGGCGTATTCAAATTTTGGACGATGCTACCATAGAGGCCATGAAGCAGCGGCATGCCGAGAAGCGTTTGCGCGATGAGGCCCTGCGCCAGGCCGATGCCGTGGCAGAGGGCGAAATAGTGGATTGGCAGGAGGTCCAGAAACAGTGGGAAGAGTACTATGCCCAGCATCCTGAGGATGCTCCTAAGATGGAATAGCAAAACACGTTTATATGATAAGCATAAACAACGATACGTGCATCCGATGCGGCAAGTGCCAAAGGGTGTGTCCTGCTTTCATCCCTGTTATCTGTAAGGACGAGGTGCCGGCACTGCGTCATCCCGAAGTCTGCATAGAATGTGGACATTGTGTGGATGTATGTCCTACCGGAGCATACATCCATGGTGCCTTTGCTGCGGAGGATATACATGCCATAGACCGCTCCATACTTCCCTCTCCCGAAGGGCTGATGGAACTTATTCGCTCCAGACGGAGCAACCGCACCATCACCAGCACACCTGTACCACGACATTCGCTGGACATGATACAGGAAGCCGCACGATATGCCCCTACGGCACAAAACAGCCGTCAGGTGCACTTGCACCTTATCACCGACGACGAGGACCTGTTAAAAGTGGAAGCGGCAACAATAGGCTTCTTCATGCGTCTGGCACGCTTCATGCTCCTGCCGCCAGTAAAGGTTATCATGAGACCTTTCCTGCGCAAGCTGTATGACGAGGTTCCTGCCCTTATGGCCATGAACGAGCAGTTCAAGAAGGGGCAGCGCCCTTGTATCTGCAACTGCACAGCCTTGCTCATACTCTCCGCTCCCAAAGGCTACTCCTTTGGTGCACAGGACTGCAACTTGGCATACCAGAATGCATCGCTGATGGCAGAATCCCTTGGGGTAAGCCAGATATATATGGGTTTCGTGCAGACAGCCATGTTCATGATGGGATGCAAGCGGGCGGCAAAAGTATTGGGTATCCCCAAGGGACACAAGCCATGGGCCATCATGGGTCTTGGCATGCCGGCTTTCAAGTATCCTAAGTACACAACACGATGACCGACACCACGGTCACACGACACAATCGTCTCTAACAAATAAACACAATAGGCATGAAAAAGACCTTTCTTTTATCAATGTTGCTCACCCTTTTAGGCACAGTCACGGGTTGGGCAGAGTTCGCACCTGAAGCGAATACTAAGTATGTACTTAGAGAAAGCACCAAAGGACTGTTTGTCGACATCCAGACCAAGGGCATAAATGAACCCAATGCCAATGCGACAACAGACAATATCAGCCTCAATGCCAAGCCTTGCATTGTCTACTTCGAGGCCGGTAGTGGCGGCAAGTGGAAAATTAAGAATGTGAACGGCGAGTATGTCGGTGTGGGAGACCGCAACTGGAATGCTGTAATTGGACGCACCCACGAATGGACAATAGCAGAGGAGGGAGGCTATATAACCATTGCTCGCGAGGCAGGCAAGTATGTCAGTATGGATTCTCCTACGGCAGGTCAGCCTCTCTATTGCGACAAGGGAACCGGACTGAAGTTCTCTCTCCTGAAGTTATCTGACAATACCATAGATTGCCCCACACCATCAACGGTCAAAGACGGCAAGTGCCACTTTGCTTCTGAAAAGATGTGGTTTGCCGAACCTTGCAACAAGCTGCGCTTTACCCTGACCGAGTCTGGGGCGTACTATAAGAATGGCAAGAAGCGCATGAGTTTCGATTCGTTTGAACTGTTCAATGCATCTGGCAACAAGGTTGAATTGAAGGAAACCTGCTTCACAGGCAACAACGACGGCAAGCTCTTTGCAAACATGCTTGACGGTGTAAACGGAACATACTGTGCTGGCACATGGGCCGACGGAACAGAGGATGACTGGTTTGAGATTGCTCTGCCAGAGGATATCGATCTTGGCGGTGCTTTCTCATTTTCTTTCGTTACGGAGAACACAACCATGGATGCCAAGGCCTTCCGTATAGAAATCCTGTACGAAGAGCGTGAAGCCGTAAACTACACCTTTGCCGTAAACGCTCCGGAGGGAAAGGACTATAGCGTAACCTACGACGGAGAACCCGTAGAAGCAGGTGCAGTATTTAAGGAGGGCGAATTTGACACAGAGTTGTTCTCGGCTACAGAAATCTCCGGTTACACATGGAGCATTGCAGTTGACAAGGAGAACAAAACCATTACCCTTGTCTATACAATGGTGGAGATTGTCAGCAATCCCGATGCCGTTGTTGCCCTTGTAAAACGTGTTGGCGGTGCAGGCTGTGCCGGCAAGTTCAAGTTTGTCCTGGACCCCTCCATTAACTCCAAGCAGGAAGTCTTTGTTATCGGAGGCGAGGATGGCAAGGTACTGATAAAAGGCTCCACCATCAGTGCCATTACCACAGGTCTGGGCTGGTACCTGAACCATATTGCCAGGATAAACATAGCATGGAACTCGCTCAACGAGAAGACCGTATCAGGCGAGGCTTATGCCGACCTTTCCAGCATCCCCGTGCCAACTGCCGAGGAAACACATGCCAGTGATGCCAAGTACCGCTACTATTTGAACACCTGTACCTTTGGCTATTCTATGACCTCATGGACATGGAAGCGCTGGCAACAGGAAATAGACTGGATGGCACTGCATGGCATAAACATGCCCCTGCAGCTTGTAGGCCTCGAGGAGGTATGGCGCAAGTTCCTCACTATGGAAGAGGGTGGAAAGCGCAAATATGGCTATACCGATGAGGCAGCCAAGGCCTTTGTGGCAGGTCCTGCCTTTATTGCCTGGTGGGCAATGAACAACCTTGAGGGCTGGGGCGGAACGGCCTCAGGCGCTAAGAGCGGCGGCACATGGGCTGGTGCCGGAGGTGTGCAGGACGATGCCTGGTATGCTCGTCAGAAGAACCTTGCAAAGCAGATTACCGACCGTCAGCGCGAAATGGGCATGCAACCCGTACTGCCCGGCTGGTCAGGCATGGTGCCCACCAACTTTGCATCCAAATCGGGGTATGCCACCCGAGGCAACGGCGGAAAGTGGGCTGGCGATTTCGTGCGTCCGCTACTTCTCAATGTCAATATTGGTACAGAGAAATATGCAGAGATTGCTGCCGACTACTACAAGTGCCTGGAGGAAGTGATGGGCGAAAGCCAATACTACTCTATGGACCCCTTCCACGAGGGTGGCGGTGCAGGTACGATGGAGGACTACAAGGCTCTTTATGATGCCATGGAGGCGGCTAAGTCTGGTTCGCAATGGGTTATCCAACAGTGGCAGTGGAGTCCAACTCAGAAATACTCTCTGACTGCTGTGCCTGCAGGTCGCCTCGTTGTACTCGACCTCTTCTCTGATGGCTCTCCTGCATTCGACAGTTACAAGGGATATGCTCCGCAGGAAGCTGTGTTCTGCGCTATCCCCAACTTTGGCGGTCGCTCGGGTCTGATGGGACGTTTGAACAATCTTGCCGACAACTACTTCAAGTATAAGGCAAAGTATCCCAGCATCAAGGGCGTAGGTGCTGCACCCGAGGCTATAGAGCAGACCCCTGTGAGTTACGACCTCATCTTCCAACTGCCATGGATGGGCAGCAAGCCCGACGTGAAGGAATGGGTGGCAAATTATGCCGTGGCACGCTATGGTGCGGATAATGCTGTAGTGAAGGAGGCATGGGAACTGCTTCGTCAGGGTGTGCTGAACTATGGTGCCGACGGTATCCAGGGTCCTGTGGAGGATGTATGGGCGGCACGCCCCAATCTGGATGCCAATCCTGCCAGTGCCTGGGGCAAGACCCTGAACCATGCAGGTGGCACATATACCAAGGCACGCCGCCAGATGCTGGTAGATGCCACATACAAGCTGCTGAGCCAGGATGAAGTGCTTAACCTGACCGCAGGCTCTGTTTACGAAAGCAACTACAACTACGACCTTGTGGAGTTTGCGGGCGGCGTGATGGCAGACTATGCCTATGATCTCTTGCTTGGCATCCGTGAAGCGAAGAACGCGGCAGGGAATAACTATGCCAATGACAAGATATACAAGGCTCGCCGCGATGCTTTCCTCCAGTTAATATTGGACATGGACAGGTTCAAGGGCACCAACCTGAACTTTCGTCTGGGTAAGTGGACACAGGAAGCGCGCGATGCTGCAAAGGAGGTAACAGGAGCTACTGCCGCTACTCCCGACTGGTATGAATACAACAATGCACGTACTATCGTGTCTACCTGGTCGTCGCCCAATACCAATCTGAATGACTATTCATACCGTTCATGGCAGGGCCTTATGGAGGATCTTTACTATCCTCGTTGGAAGCACTATTTTGATAACGGCTGCACCACAGCCCAATACGGTTTCTTTGAATGGAACTGGGCGCATGGCATGGAGCACTACGTAGGCCAGACTGCAGTAAGCACAACGCCCATAGCCCAGGGGGCAAAGGGACATACCGCCACCTACACCCGTGAACCAGAGGGCAATACTGTGGAAGAGGCAGAAAAGCTGCTTGACAAGTACATCATCCCTGTTGCTCTGTCTGACGGTATCCACTATGCGTATCGCTATTTGAGCAATGATTTGACCAGCAAGGTGACTGTCATTGCAAAAGCCGGAGCGACCATAGACCTCACCCAGTACTTTGGTGCACTTGCCGGTGCAACAGTGGAGGGCGATTTCATCAATGGCGCAGCCACAGACTTGAGTAAGGTGGCTGTCAATAGCGATGCCTCTGATGGTACGCACATAGGAACAGTCACTTTGTCTGACGGTACCGTACTGACCTTTGCTGTGGTACTGAATCCGGCATATTATGGAGTTTATAGTATCAACTACAAGGACGGGAGCAATGATGCTCCTGTCTTTGTAGGATACAATGAAGACAAGGACAACAGCAAGAACGTGGGATATAAACTGATTGCCGAGGGTGCTTACTCTGCCGATGCCGTTGCCGACAAGATGTTTGCCATTGTGCCCAACGGCACCGGATACTCAATCTCTGCACAGAGCAAATATCTGAAATCACCAACTCTTAATGGTTGGAACCACCTGATGTTCTCCGATAATGCAGATGAGGCAGGTGCATATCTTATTGAGGAGACGGGAGCGGATACCGGCATTTTCAAGATTCGTAGCACAGGTAGCGGTATAAACTACGTCAATGACTATGACAATCTGGTTTTCGGTAACGATAATTCCTCAAAGGAGAACCTGGCCACCTTTACTATAGAGAAAGCCGAGTCGTACACTTTTTCCGCTACAGCTGCAGGTCTTGCTGCTCTCTGCCTTCCTTTCAATGTGCTATTGCCAGAGGGCATCACTGCTTATGACTTTACTGACGCCAACGTGAAGGAAGGACATGAAGGAGTTTACACCTGTTATCTGCAGTCTGTTGCCAAGGCTGGTGAAATACTGAAGAAGGGTACGCCAGTGATAGTGAAGGCAGAACCTGGCAACAGCCAATATACACTCCGCATCACGATGTCAGAGAGCGGCATGAAGACATCTCTGCCGGGTTCTTTGCTACGTGGCAACTTCGTAAAGCAAGACCTGTCTCAGGAGGGTGTGGCAAAGAAGTATATCCTTTCTGATGGAGAGAAGGGTCTGACTTTTTACTGTATGCCTGATTCATACACCATTGCTGCCAATAACTGCTGGATGGAATGGGGGGCAGGTCAGACTGAAGCAACCTGCTTTATGATTGCATTTGGCGATGAAACGGGTATAGAGGAAGTGGGTTCAAATTCTCAACTTCATGGTAACGAATCACACCTTATATATAATATGGCAGGCCAGCGTCTCAACTCTCCGCAGAAGGGAATGAACATAATAAACAACAGGAAGGTTGTTGTCAAATAACCCCTGCATCCATTCATAAACAATCATAGCCATGATAGAACGCCATTCCCACCATGCACAGCGTATTGCAGACTATATGAATGCAGTACCCTTTTTTGTAGATCCGCAGGACGTATATACCACCGACAAACTGTATGCAGGACTTGACCTTGCACAGCCAGAAACTTTTTCACAGTGTTATGACCAGCAGGTCTATAGTCACTTTCTTGCCCAAGGCAAGGTGACAGACAATCCACTTGAGTCCTTGGCACGCAATCTGCACGATTTTTGTATCATGCAGAGCACCAAGCGCCTGCTTGCCCAATACGACAAATGTAAGGTGGTAGCGGTAATGGGAGGTAATGCCATGAGGCGCGATGATGTAGCATACGAGAAAATTGCACGTATCAGCAAGAGCCTTACCGAAAAGGGTTCACTTATGGTATCCGGAGGCGGAAGCGGAGCCATGGAGGCTACTGGATTTGGCGCATGGATGGCAGGACGCAATGAAGAAGAATTCCTTGAGGCGCTCTCCAGACTGAAAGCCGTGCCAACACAAGAGGATGCCGATTACCTGCAAGCATCGTTCAGCATCATCAGGGACTATCCGCAGACAACCTACAGGAACCTTAGCATACCCACATGGCTATATGGTCATGAATGGACCTCGCCTTTTGCCACGCATATAGCCAAGCTGTTCGAGAACAGTGTTCGTGAAGACACTCTGCTGACAATCGCGTACGGCGGTATTATCTATGCCCCAGGACGTGCTGGTACTATACAGGAGGTTTTCCAAGAGGCTGTGCAAAACCACTATCTTACCTTCGGCTTTGCCAGTCCCATGGTCTTTCTGGATACAGAATTCTGGACAAAGACCACACCGTTCTATCCTTTGCTCGTAGATTTAATGGACAAAGGAATTTACAAGAACCTGTTGCTGTCATTGACAGACGAACCCGAGGAGGCGGTGGAGACGATAACCCTTTTTCAAGAAACATGGCAGGATAGGCACTGATAGTCCAACAACTCTAAAGTCTTTAACCCAAATCGGTCATTAGGCTGTTTGCGCTAATGACCGATTTGGGTTAAATAATGCTGGAATATCTCAGAAAGTGCGGATGCTGCCACTTTTGAAGATAGCGCTCAGTTCTTCGTCTGAAATGTTCATTATTTTTTTGTTTTGCTCATTAAGCATTCTTATTAAATCCAGGAATTTCTTATATGTAGTTAAACTACTAGACAACTGGTATAGAGCCAATTTTACATCTGCCTCTTGTATGGTTCTCTGAATATCCTGTCTGAGGCTGGTATCATCTGTCAGGACAGGCTCAACATTTGTTACATAGGATTCATAAGCTTGCTTCGTGTAGTAGTTGTATTCCTCGTTTGCTTTGTCTATTATTGACATGGCATCAAAGCATTTTCCGGTATACTCTATAAAGTTCTTGTCTGATACATCTTGCCAAATCTCTATATTGCTATTGAAAATATTTTGGGTTGTAGTATTATATATCCAAGCATGAGTTCCAAAAAGCTCCTCTTCGAAAAATTCCAATGTGCTATCGGCTATTTCTACGCTATCCTCTGATACATAATCCAATATAAAATTGTTTATTGAGTCTCTCTCTTCCCATTCCTTCACAGTATTTTCAACAAGATCGCAATAGTGATCGATATCATGAATCACCATCAAGGCTATATGTCGTTCGCGAGCTGCCTCTTGGCGTCCTTCTATCAAGTGTGATGTGCCAAAGGTCAATACAATACCAACAATTGTACCTATGGTACTGGCAAGTGTGTTGCTCCAAAAGTCTGATATGTGGAATTTCTTGGGACGGAATATGAACATAATTGATTTGTTTTTGAGGTTGTAATGAATATAGTTACTTTTTCTTCTTTGGCTTGCGGCGTGCCCAGCCTTCTTCGGCAAAGTCGGGCATGTCGCCTTTGAGAGGAGAGGTGTCGGGGTGAAGGAACTTCATCCAGTCGTCCTTGGTGTAGTGATGCTGCTGGGCAGGGGATTTTGATGTTGAGCGGTGAGCGGAGTTTTCCGCATTTCGTTTACTCTTTTCCCGTTTTAATCCCGCTTTGCGGTCTTGGATCTGCTCCTGTCTTTCGGACGCTGCACGCAGCGCCCCTACCTTGTTTCTGTTTTCGCTTGCTAGCTGTTTTCCTCTTTCTCCTTTATGTTTTCTGTTTTCTCCTTTTTCTCTTCTTCCTTTCTGCCTTTCATCTTTGTCGTTCTCTGTCTTGTCGGCAACGTCACACACTACGCTACGGCCTTTTACGGTCACTCCGTGCTTCATGGCCTTGATGACATCCTGGGCCTGTTCCGATGCAACCTCTACGAAGGTAAAACTCTTCATGAGGTCTATTTTGCCAACCTCCACCTGCATACCCTTGGTGCTACGGTTTATGAGTCCAATCACCTCCTTAGCGTAGAAGCCGTCTATCTTTCCCACGTTTAGGAACAGACGTGTATATCCCTCTTCTGCCTTACGGGGCCCCTTTCCACCACGCTTTGAGCGGTCGGAGCCATTGCCGCCCTTGCTCTCCTGCACCTCCTCAATCTCTGGAGCGTCGGCATAGTAGGCAAGGAAGCGTCCGAACTCGCGGCTGACAATACGCTTGATAAGTTCCTCCTTGTCGAGCCACTCCCAACGACGTACCACTTCGGGCATAACATCTGCAATCTCCTCTTCCATGACATCAACACGCTCAATGTCGTCTATGACACGGTAGAGTTGTTTCTGGCATATCTCCTTGCCAGAGGGTAGGGTACCACGCTCAAACTGCTTCTGTATGGCCTTTTCTATGATGCGTATCTTGCCCTTTTCGCGCACGTGCACTATGCTGATGCTCGTACCTTTCTTGCCGGCACGTCCGGTACGTCCGCTTCGGTGGGTATAGTTCTCTGTGTCGTCGGGCAGACCATAGTTGATTACATGTGTAAGGTCGTTCACGTCCAGTCCACGTGCCGCCACGTCCGTTGCTACTAACAGTTGTGTGCGGTGCTGGCGGAACTTCTGCATGGTCAGGTCGCGCTGCTGCTGGGAGAGGTCGCCATGCAAGGCATCGGCATTGTAACCGTCCTGTATCAGTTTGTCGGCAATCTCCTGTGTTTCCATACGGGTACGACAGAAGACGATACCGTAGATGCGAGGGTAGTAGTCCACAACACGCTTGAGGGCAAGGTATTTGTCTTGAGCACGTACCATATAATATATATGATTCACGTGTTCGGCGCCCTCGTTGCGCGAGCCAACCTGTATCTCTTTCGAGTCCTTGAGGTATTTTTTTGCTATGCTCTCTATCTCCTTGCTCATGGTGGCTGAGAAGAGCAGGGTACGATGGTCCTCTGGAATACCGCTGAGGATTTCGTTCAGATCCTCCTGAAAGCCCATGGTGAGCATCTCGTCGGCCTCGTCCAGCACCACGTTCCTCACAGTGGAGAGGTTGGCAGCACCACGCTTCATCAGGTCGATAAGACGTCCAGGAGTGGCAACCAATACGTTTATGCCACGTTTCAGGGCGCGTATCTGTGCTTCAATGCTTGTACCTCCATAGACGGGCAGTATGTGTACACCCTCGGAATGCTTGGAGAATCCCTCCAGGTCGTCAGCAATCTGCAGGCAGAGTTCTCGGGTGGGGGCCAGTATCAGTGACACAGGATGCATGGGTGCTCCTTCTGTCAGCTGCACTATGGGTAGGCCGTATGCCGCAGTCTTGCCGGTACCGGTTTGTGCCAGTGCCACCAGGTCGCCCTGCCATCCGTCCTCGTCTCCATTGCCTAAGAGTACGGGTATCACCGCCTCCTGAATGGGCATGGGGTATTCGTAACCTTGCTCGCCTATGGCTTGCAGTATTCTCTCGTTCAGTCCTAATTCTTCAAATGATTTCATCCGTAACAGCCTTATGCTTTATTTATATGTCCAGAGTGTAGACATTTGTTTCCTTCTGCTTGAAACCCATCTTGCGGTACAGGGCGTTTGCCGCTACACGGGCCGGTTTGGATGTAAGGCCCACCTTGTATGCCTTGCCAGTATTGCGTAGGTGCTCCAATGCTGCCTCCACCAACTTTCGGCCGAGACCTGTGCCCTGACATTCTGGCAATACCACCACGTCCTCTATAGTGGCGTGGCGCCCTGTAGGAATGGTAAAGCAACACACCGTGGTCATGCCCACGATGCGGCCTTCTGCATTGCGTGCCACAAACAGGTGGGAGTCCTCCTTGGTGATGACCTCGTCAATAATCTCCCTATTGGCCTTGCACGAGGTGGAAAGCACACCAATCAATGCCTCAATTTGACGAAACTCTGCGTCCGTGCACGATGTCAGTATTGATATCTCCATAGAGTAAGTGGATTTTATTGCAATGTATCCTGCGACGTATTGTCTATGTTTGTTGCTGATTGTGGGATACTCTCTTTTCTGCCGCCAATGGTGTACCATGCCAATATGCCGGCGCATAGGACGGACAATATGGCAACCATGCTCCATGCCATGCCATTGCCTCCGAAAGTTTCTACGAGGCTGTATTCTTTTATCTTGTCGCCAAGCAGCCAAACCTGCAAGCATGCCACCGAGTTGTTGAGGACATGCAGGATGATGGGCCATATTATATTTCCGCTACGCCAGTACAGTATGCCCAGCATGATGCCCATGGCAGCAGCAAAGAACACCTGTGCAGGGTTCATGTGCATCAGACCGAAGAGCACGGCACTTACGAGGATGGCAGTGGGGACGCTGCTATTGCGTCTGAGCATGTGCCCCATGATACCCCAGCGGAACATTATCTCCTCGCCAAGTGGCGCGCCTATGGCAATTGCCAGCACGCCCCATGGTTCGCGGCACATGTCTATCATCTGTTCCTCTAAGATATTGGGCAGAGCCAGCAGTTCACCGAGCAGATCCAGCGCTATAGCGCCGAGGATGCATCCGCCGATGGCTATCAGGCTTCGTTTCCACGGAGTGCAGAACGGCACATGGTTGCTCTTGGCGTAAAGGCTTCTGCGGAACAGGTACAGGCAAGAGAGTGCCATAAGCACATTGCATGCAAAGGTGGCTATGCCCATAAGTTGCGCATCAAACACTCTGTTCGAGACATTGTCCAGCAGGCTGCCCCCACCGGTAAACATTTGAACGAACATTACAACGAGTCCTGCCATTGCCTGGAACAGCAGGAAAAGAAGCAAGGCCAGAAGAGGGCGCTTGAGAATGACAAGGAATCTGTTCATTTTTACAAAAGGTTTGACCATATGCAGATAAGCATAGGCGCATCTGCCGTCTGCAACCGACTACAAAAGTAACCATTTATCCATAAAATCGCAAAGAAATCTTGTATGGCTTTCAGGAATTGCTTACTTTTGTCCTCATAATGCAGACACAGGATACCATAACCAGCGCACAGAACCCTAAGATAAAGGCTCTGTTGCAACTTCAGCAGAAATCGGCTTGCCGCAGAGAACAGGGCCTATTCGTGGTGGAGGGCCGTCGCGAACTCATGCACTGCCTGTCCAAGGGATATCAGGCAGACACCTTGTTTATCTGTACGGAGATACTGAAGGCAGAGCAGGAGTATGACAACCTTCTTGCCACTATGCCATCGTGCAAGTGCATATATGTTTCCCCCAATGTGTATGACCGTATAGCATACCGTGGTGGCACTGAAGGCGTAGTGGCTACCATACGTATGAAGGAGCATGGGTTGGATACCTTGCCAACTTCCCCTAAAGGCCATGCCCCTCTCTACGTGGTGCTTGAAAGTGTGGAGAAACCTGGCAATCTCGGGGCCATCCTGCGTAGTGCAGATGCCGCCGGCGTGGATGCCGTGATAGTGTGCGATCCGTTGACCGACCTCTACAATCCTAATCTCATACGCTCCTCTCTGGGCGGTATCTTTTCCGTACCTACAGTAGCATGTACCAGTCAGGAGTGCATACAGCATTTCAAGTCAAACGACATACGCATCCTCACTGCACAGTTACAGGACTCGTCCCTGTATTACGATACGGACATGACCCAGCCCACAGCCATAGTGATGGGGACAGAGGCTACAGGTCTCACCAGCCAGTGGCGCCAGGCTGCCGATGCCCACATACGCATCCCTATGTTGGGCATACTGGATTCGCTCAATGTTTCCGTCTCCGCTGCCATACTAATGTATGAGGCGGTGAGGCAGAGGAATAGTTTTTAGAATCTTTCAACCCATTAGTGTCTTGGGGATATGGGCTTTATGTAGTTGTCTTGGCTTCGGCATACCTGTGAGGAGTACCTGATACCGTTTTCTACGAGGCATTCCCATTGGACCTTAGTCATATTCTGCAGAGCATCCTTGTGTATGGCATTGTGGTACATGGCACAGAGTAAGCCTGCATTGAAACTATCTCCGGCGCCAACTGTGCTGACGATATTGTCGGCAGGAATTTGTGGCACCATGAAGTTGTATGTGTCTTTTGGAGTACATATCAATATATGTCCGGCACCTGCCGTGCAGATGAATATGGGACAGAAGGGAGAGATATGCTTGCGGTATATCTCCTCGGGGTCGCGTGTGCCGAAAAGGATGTCGAAATCGTCGGCACTGCCTCTGACAATGGAACTGAGTCGGCAGTTCTCCTGTATCACGGGCAACAATGCCTGTTTCTGGTGGCTGTGCGAGCGACGGAAGTTGATGTCGTAATATATCACCGTGCCGGCATCGTGGGCGGTTTGCAGGATGTCCTTCACCTGCGGACGCAGACCTGGGCAGATGGAGTAGTAGGAACCGAAGAGGAAATAGTCCTTCTCGGTAAACCTCGGCATACTGTAATCCGTGGCGGCAAGGGGCTCCTCCTTGTAGAAGGTGTAGTCGGCATCGCCATTGCTGTCTAGATATGCCAGGGACAGTGCTGCACGCTCGTTGTCGCGAATCTGGAAATACTCGGTGGATATGCCGTTGCGGTGCATGAACTCTACAATCTGATGCCCCACCCTGTTGTTGCCGGTATATCCCATGAACTTGCACGGCACACCGCTTCTGCCAACTGATACCATACTGTTGAAGGTACTGCCACCCGGCACTGCGGCAAAGGGGACGTATTCGCTTGTCACTGCGTTGTCATCCTTTATCTCTTTGAAAAGGATGTCCATGACAGTCTCACCCAATCCTATAATTCTTGAACTCATTATTTATTTGTTTTATATGGTGAGTTTGCCGTTGATAAGATATTGCTAAAACCCCTTCCATTGCCTTGGCAGGAAATGAAAGGGGTTTGTATAGTTGCTAAGTGTTATTCTTAACCGTTAGAAGTTTATCACTCTGCTATGATGCTGAACTCGGCGCCGCTGGCAAAGTCCTGACCGTTCTGGCTGGACAGAGCGCGGAAGCGGAAGTAGCGTGCCTTGACGGGAGCCTTGAGCATAACCTTCTTCTCCTTCTGGTTGTTCTCGAAGGTGCCCTTCATGATGGGCTCGCCCCAGTTCTTGCCATCAGTGCTAACGAGGATTTCGTAGTCCTTGATGTTGCCGTTGGGACCGTCCTGACGGGGCAGGTAGATGAAGCCCTTGATGTTCTTCACGTCGCCAGCATCGAAGTCAACCCAGTGAGGATACTTGGCCACGGTAACGCTGTACATGGTATGCCAGATGCTGTTGATGTCGCCGTCGGTCAGATGAGAGGCATTGCCTTCGCCTGCCTCCTCGCTGCTGGTGAATACCACCTCGGTGTTGATCTTCTCTATCTTGGCATAGGTCATGCTTACCTGCAGTTCGGGATTCTCCTTGTAGAAAGCAGTGATAGTGCCACCGTCGCGGAATGCGATAGGACCGGTGTACTCCTTGGCCTTCTTGTCCTTGTTTGCCTTATACATAATGGTAGCACCCTCGATACCGCTTTCGATGGTAACGTCGCCATTCTTCTGCTGCATCATGAGCAGAGGCTTCTGGCTGGCGGTGCTAACCTCTACACCACCCTTGGCACCAACGGGACGGATGATGAAGCCCATGCGTGTGGGAACACCGAAGGCACGGTCGTGAGGCAGAGGACCACCCTGGCCGCAAGAGTTACCGCCCAGACCTGTTACCATAGCATCGATGGTCAGGTAGTTGATGTCGCTCTTGGGCAACTTGTGGGGATGGGTAGCCATGGTCATGTCCATAGCGTTGTGGTTCAGGGCAGAAACGGCGTAAGGCTTCTCGTTCACTACGAGGATACCCTTGCCCTTGGCGTTGCTGAGTGATGTCCAGCGAGTCTCCTCGTGGTTGCCCATCTGCATGGGCTTGGGCCAGTTGGTGAACTGCTCGGCAACGGTAGAAGAGTACTGCTGTATGAACTGGCCTGTCTTGCGGTCGTTGTAGTTGTCGATAGGACCACGGCCATAGTATGCGAAGCGGTCGTACTGTGCAGGAACGCCAATCTCGTAACCCAGACGTGCCAATACTACGGCGGGGTTATTGGATGTGATGGCTGCCTGAAGTTCGATAGAACCGTCGGGATATATTGTCCAAATCTGGTTGGTGGTGAACTTGAAGTCGTCGGGACCGAAGGGACGGTCGGTGTTCTCCTCCAGAGTGTGGATACCGCTATCGTAGCGTCCGTTCTTGCTCTGCAGACGTGCAGCATTGGGAGCCTGAGAAATGACGGTGAATGTAATCTTCACGTTGCCGTTCTTCTCCTTGATAACCTGTGCATTCTCGGCACGGTGCTTCAGGTTGTGCAAACCGTTGGCAAACCAGGGCTGGTAGCACCAGTTGTCGTTGCTCACGAAGGCACGGAAAGCATTCAGGCGGGGACCATAGCCGGGAACGATAACGCTCTCGCCGCCGTAAACCAGCTTGTGGATAGTACCCTGCTGCATGTCGAACTGAACCTCGAAGCCCTCACCCTTGACGGTCTGGAATGCCTTGTCGGCATCGGCAGAAACCACGGGCTTGCTGGCATTGTCGGCAACCTGGCTGATAGCAGGTGCTGCCACAGAGGGACTTGCCACGAGCAGCTGCTCCTCGAACTGGGGATAGCCCTGCTTTGCCCAAGGCATATCCTGGCCAAGGAGGAACTGTACCTTCACGAATACCTCGTCCTTGGGATTCAGAGAAGCGAAGTTGTAGGGCAGAGTGTAAACTGCCTTCTGGCGGGGCTGGAGCGCCATGCGGGGACCCTGCACGGGCTGGTTCTGCTGTACGCACTTGCCGTTAACCCAGAGTGACCATACGATTACATAGTCGTTGAGGGGAGTGTAGTAGTTCTTGTTGAAGATCTCCACCTTGCCCTGCTTGGCATCGAGCATCTTCACGCCAACATACTGGTAAACCTTCTTCACCTCGTAGTACTGGGGCTTGGGTTCGCGGTCTCCGAAGATGATACCGTTCATCACGAACTGGCCATCGTTGGGAGTATCGCCGAAGTTGCCACCGTATGCCAGATAGCGGGTGCCGTCCTTCTCGTAGTTGTACATTGACTGGTCAACCCAGTCCCAGATGGCGCCACCGCAGAAGAAGTTGGTGCTCTCCATAGCATCCCAGTAGTCGATGAGGTTGCCCACGGCATTGCCCATGGAGTGTGCATACTCGGAGATATGGAAGGGATACTTGATATTGTACTTGCCGGTTACGGCACCACGTGTCCAGCCGATAGAGGGATACTGGTTAGAACCCATATCCACGATGTCGTTGTTGCGCTCGTACTGTACGGGACGAGTAGCGTCGAATGCCTTCAGTGCATCGTAGGCAGCCACGAAGTTATTGCCGGGACCTGCCTCGTTACCCAAAGACCAGATAACGATACAAGCGTTGTTCACGTTGGCATGAGCCATTTCCATTACACGTGCTACGTGAGCCTTCTTCCACTCCTCGGGGTGAGAGATAGAGGCTTCGCCATAGTAGTACTCGTGGCTCTCGATGTTGGCCTCATCCTCCAGGTAGATACCGTACTTGTCGCAGAGGAAGTACCAGTAGGGGTCGCAGGGATAGTGAGAGTTGCGCACGTGGTTGATGTTGGCACGCTTCATCAGCATAACCTCCTCGTGCTGCATCTCGCGAGTGATGGCATGGCCAACGGCGGGATGGCTCTCGTGGCGGTTAACGCCCTTCAGCTTCACGGTCTTGCCGTTGATGTAGTAGTAGCGGCCAGCCAAACCGAACTCATCGTCCTCGGCCTTTGTATCCTTGATCTCAACCTCGCGGAAACCAACGATGGTGGAAACGGTCTCCAGAACACGGCCCTTCTTGTCCAGCAACTCACCAACGAGAGTGTAGCGGTAGGGAGCCTCGGCTGTCCACTTGTTGGGAGAAATCATGTTCAGGGTTGCCTTTACGGTAGCCTTGCCGGTGAGTTTGTTCAAGGTGAAGGGATCGCTGTATGCAATAACGTCTGTAGCCTTGTTGTCATCGTTGTACAACTCATGAGCATACAGGGTGTAGCGCATCTTCAGGTCCTTTACGTTCTTCTTGGAGGTGTTCAGCAGGTCGGCGCTGATGTTCAGCACACCGTTCTGGTAGTTCTCGTCCAGGTCGGGCTTAACCACAAGGTCGCGTACACGAACTGCAGGACGGCTCTGGATGGCCACGGTGCGGAAGATACCGGGCAGACGGAACATGTCCTGAGCCTCCAGGAAAGAACCGTCGCTTGAACGGTAAACCTCTACGGCTACGGTGTTCTCGCCCTCCTCGTTCAGATAGGGAGTGATATTGAACTCGGCAGCATTGCGTGAGTTCTTTGAGAAGCCCACATACTTGCCGTTGATCCACAGGTAGAAGAAAGAGTCCACACCATCAAAGGTGATGAACACCTCGCGGCCCTTCCAATCGGCAGGCACGCTGAAAGTGCGCAGGTAAGAACCCACCTCGTTGCGGTGCTTGTAGGTTGTCCAGTGTGTGGGAGGAGTGCGCATAACGCCACCCTTCCAGTCGCCCACGGCCACACGGTGCTGGAAGATAACGGGCTGGTTCACATAGATGGGAGTGCCATACTTCTGTGTGCCGTCCTTCTGCAGGCCTACGATGTTCCATGAAGAGGGAACGGGGATGTTGTCCCAGGCAGAGGCATCGAAGCCAACCTCGTGGAACTTGGCAGGACGCTCGTCGGGATTGGGAGCCCAGTGGAACTTCCAAGTGCCGTTCAGCGATTGCCAATACTTACTGTTCTCGGGCAGAACCTTACGTGCCTTCTCCACGTTCTCGAACGAGAAGAACCATGCATGAGGCTGCTCCTTGTTGAGGGCGAGTTCCTCTACGGATTCCCATTCCTTGCCAGTTGGCGCGGTCTCGTTGCCGTACTTGAAGCCCTCCAGATTGTCGGCACATGCCATACCGGCGATACCGGCCAACATGGTGCACACTGTCAGAAACTTTTTCATCATATTAAAATAATTGGTTTTAGGTATATACGTTTGGTGCAAAGATAGCAATAATATTCCGAATTCTATAGTTCGCCGGCAATTATTTCATACAGAGCCG
>JAGBYI010000051.1 GCA_017628845.1 Bacteroidaceae bacterium | reverse complement strand
GGTAGTTTCTTTGAGACGAGTCACAGGGTTCACCGCACCGGTCACACCTGTAGGTTGGTAGTAACTACCATCCTCGTTATAGACAGGCATCGTTGGGTTCATACCCAAAGCATTGTCCACTTGACCATTGTCGCCCCATTGCTCATCCACACGGCGACCTGCCAAGCTAGCTGATAGGGTGAGATAATCCTTAAGCATCTTTTGCTCCATAGCAAAGCGTCCGCCATATTCGCGGCGTTTGCTCACGATGTCCAAACCGTTGGCCTCCTTGAAGTTGAGCGAAGCAGTATAACTGCCGCCCTTGGTAGCTGTAGCTACATTCACATATTGGTTGATGTCGTATGCCACAGGGCGAGTAATCTCGCTATACCAATCAGTCGATGCGCCATAGTCCGTACCACGGCGTGAACGGCGGAACTCATCTGCTGTCAGCACTTGCATATGTGGTTTAGCCACGTTCGCTCCGAAATACGAGTCATAAGTCACTTGGAAATGACCTTGCTCCGCACGGCTCTTCTTAGTAGTCACCAGCACCACACCGTTCGCACCACGTGTACCATAGATAGCCGCACTAGCTGCATCCTTCAACACGGTGATACTCTCAATGTCTTGCGAACTGATATTGCGGATATCGCCACCAGCTATACCGTCGATAACATACAAAGGCTCATTGCTGCCGCTCAGCGAACCAGCACCACGGATCTGCAACGAAGAATTGGAGTTAGGATCTGCCGCACTAGTGGTATTCACCGTCAAACCAGCTACCTTACCTACGAGCATCTCCATAGGGTTGTTCATCGGACCTTTGACAAAATCCTTGCTGTCCACCTGCACAATCGAACTGGACACTTCTTTCTTACTCAGACTACCATAACCAATCACCACTACCTCTTCCATGCCGACACTCATCTCTGCCATTACGACATCAATAAGCTGACGACCTTCCACGGCAATCGTTTGGCTTTCATAGCCTACATACGAAAACTCTAACACAGCATCCGCTCCAATGTTGCTCAGCTGATAGTGTCCGTCAAAATCGGTCACTGTACCATTGCTGGTACCTTTTACTACAACTGACGCACCAATGATGGTCTCACCCTTGGTGTCAGTCACTGTACCACGCACGTCCTGCGCCAATGTGTGCACTAATGCGCCACACGCGAGGACCATGATCATGAGAAACTTTTTCATAACATATTATATTTTGGGGTTAATTTGTCTTCTTCACTTGTGCGGCAAATCCGCCGCCTGCTGCCATCTTCACTGTCATTTTATCACCTTTCTTCACACAATACTCCTTTATATCATATGCGTACGGGCGCGTACGCCAGTCCGCATCCTCTGCATCGCACCAAAGTGTCATTGCATATTCAGCGCCTTCATCTAGCATATCTAGTACAAGTTCTGAAGTGCGTGCTTCCTCGT
The DNA here is from genome assembly GCA_017628845.1 of Bacteroidaceae bacterium. GTDB lineage: Bacteria > Bacteroidota > Bacteroidia > Bacteroidales > Bacteroidaceae > Physcousia. The sequence continues at coordinate 1,545 of JAGBYI010000051.1, read as the reverse complement.
CGGTGATACCGCCGATATACCATGTATCACCTCCACGTTCTTGACGAGCATAGATACAGTAATCACCTATCTTGCCGTCCATAAGCAGCGAGCGTTCCCAGTCGCATGGCACCTGCTTCACAAAGCGGAATGCTTCTGGATGCTCCATATAGTGCTCTGGCAAATCACAAACCATTTGCAGTGGCGAATAGAAGCATACGAACAAACCCAACTGGTTCATCAGCGTTGAGTGTACACGCGTGGTAGGGATTACTGGATTCTCAAAGTGGAACACACCTGGTGTGTAGTCCACAGGGCCCGCCAAAATACGAGTATAAGGTAATACCGTCACGTGCTCACAAGGACTTCCGCCATCGCGGCTCCATGCATTCCACTCCTGACCACGGACACCCTCTTGCGTCATGAGGTTAGGGTAGGTGCGCTGCAAGCCTGTAGGCATCACAGGCTCGTGGTTATCAATGCTAATTTGGTATTTCGCTGCCGTTTCTATCACTTTGCGGTAGTGTCGCACACCCGACTGACCTTTGTTCCACTGCAGGCCGTCCAAGGTGCGAATAATAGGCGCTACATAGCCCGTCTTTATGGCATTGATGCCGTGCGCTGCATGATATTGATATGCTTCTTCCAATACCTTCTCATAATCTGCCGCATTACCGCCTGTCTCGTTGTGACCCACGATCTCCACGCCTAGACTATCTGCCAAACGGCTCAAATAATCCATGTCCCAATCGGGATAGGACTCCGTGAAGGAGAAATGACGCCAGTCTTCCCAACCTTTGTTCCATCCTTCTGCCAATACGCCCTCTATACCATGCTCCTTCGCAAAACGCAAGTACTTCTCCATGTTCTCGGTAGTGGCACCGTGCTGCGGTCCCATCTCCCAAGTCATGGTCTTGATATGCATACCCCACCAGATGCCAATAAACTTCATAGGCTTAATCCATGACGTATCTTCGATTTTACATGGTTCGTTGAGATTGAGCATGATGCGTGAAGCAGTGAGTTCTTGTAAATCATCCGCAAGGATCAACATACGCCAAGGTGTAGCGAAGGGTATGGATTCATACGCTTTGATGGGAGTCACTTGAGTTTGTGGATTGAGCCAAGGGGTGAGATAGAGTTTGAGAGCACCATCTTGCATATATAAATTTTGAGCTGGATAATCGTATAGTGCTGCCTCATGTACAAAAGCATAGCCTCCATTGGTTAGTTCCAAAGTAATAGGCGAGCACATGGTGTCTTTTTGCGAAAGTGGAGCTTTCTCCCAGAGACCTTCATAATATTCTGTGAGCCAAGGTATGGACCAAGCATGGTGGTCAGATACGAATCGGTATTCAGTAGCTTCATCGGTGATGGTAAGCGATTTAGAAGATTGTTTAGGGAAAATATATCTGAATGCCAATCCATCATTATACACACGGAAAGCAATCTTCATCTTTAGACCAGATTGATGCTTTAGACCCACGATTAGTTCATTGTGCTGATCATGGATAGTTCGTTCCTCTCCCCAAACCGTTTCCCAAGATGTATTTACAGCGTTGGTTG
>JAGBYI010000050.1 GCA_017628845.1 Bacteroidaceae bacterium | reverse complement strand
CTTGGGTGACACTCGTACTTCTATCTTCGACGCTAAGGCTGGTATCGCTCTGACTGACACCTTCGTTAAGGTTGTTAGCTGGTACGACAACGAGATCGGTTACTCTAACAAGGTTCTCGAGCTGATCGCACACATGAAGAAAGTTAACGGTTAATCAACAACACCGTTACAAAACAATAGCGCCCGAAGATTACCTTCGGGCGTTTTTTGTGTTAGTTCTTGAAATCCGTTTCGCATCTTCAGGAAAATACAGGGCAATATGCTTCCTATATATTATATATAAGGTGTATTCCTGCTACCCAATCTTCAACCTTACCCACAGCCAGGAGGGTATCAGGCGCCAGAAGAAGACGAGGATGCGGAAGCGCCAGTCGATGGTGACGATGCGTTTGCCTGAGAGAATTCCTCGGACGATGGAGTGTGCTACAGGCTGGGGGTTCATCATCATGGGGTAATGGAAATCCTTGGACAGGAGTTCGGTGTCAACGAAACCGGGACGAATGTCGGTGAAGGTGATGTCCAGTCCCCTGATGTGTGCCAATTGCGAGAGAGCTTCGAGGTATGTGTTGCAATAGCGCTTTGTGGCAGAGTAGGAGGGCGCTGCTCCCATACCCTTGGTGCCAGCAATGGAGGTGACAGCGGCTATGTGTCCGTGTCCCTTCTGGGCAAAATAGTGCCAGACGTGGTCTATCAGGCGAGTGAAACCCATGGCGTTTGTCTCTACCGTGGATAGTTCTATGGCGGTGTCAAGCTGGCGGTTCTGTTTGCCTATGCCACTGACGTGCAGATATATGTCCATGCCACCAAGACTTTCTATGAGTTCTTGCAGGTGTTGCGGTGCCTGAGTGTCGGTGACGTCTATCTGGGCATAGGGACAATTACCCAACTCTGTGGAAATGCGCTTCAGGTTCTCCATGCGTCGGCCGGCAATGGCAACGCTGTGGCCCTGCTTATGAAACAGGCGTGCCACTTCCAGGCCTATGCCAGAGGTGGCACCCATGATGATGATGTTCTTCTTCATTCGGGGTTCTTTGAGTCCATTACTATGGTTACGGGACCGTCGTTGGTAAGACTCACCTGCATGTCGGCGCCGAAACGGCCTGTGGGAACTGGGCGACCGAGAGCCTGCTGGAGCTGTGCCACAAAGTATTCATACAGGGGGATGGCTACGGCAGGAGGGGCGGCATGTATGTAGGAGGGTCGGTTGCCTTTCTTGTATGAGGCCATGAGGGTGAACTGGCTTACCACGAGGGCTTCGCCTCCGATGTCCAGCAGACTGAGATTCATCACTCCGTTGGCATCGTCGAAGATGCGCAATCTGCTAACCTTTCCCACAAGCCAGTCGGCATCCTGCTGGGTGTCCTCTGGTGTTATGCCCAGCAGGAGCATAACACCTTTGCCGATTTCTCCCACCACCTCGCCACCGATGCTGACGCTGGCAGAGGTAACTCGTTGTATTACTGTACGCATGTGCTGTCCGTTTTTTCTGTTTCAGTTTCCAAGGGCTTGACAGGAATGGTCTTGCCCTCGCGTATAATCTCCAGAGAGCGCAGCACGGCAGGGTCGTCCTGATTGAGGAAGCGAAGGTAGTCGTTCATGTCACTGCTGTTGTAGATGATGCCCGAATAGATGGAGCGGCGGAAGAGTTTCTGGCTGCGCTGGAGCATGAGGTTGCGGCGTGCCAGACCATGTTTCTGGCCGTAGCGGGCAAAGCTTTCCAGCATGTTCTGCTTGTCCATCCACTTAACCTTCTCCTCCAGCGTTTCCATTTCGTTCAGAATTTCACGGTTCTGGTCCACTACCTCAAAACAGAACTGGGCGATGAGGCCGCTGAAGGCTGCCGACTTGTAGTATGAGGTTACACCTGTACTATCGTCAGGAATGAAGATGTCGGGGCGTATGCCACCGCCGCCATATACGGTACGTCCGATGGAGGTTAGGTACTGGGGACCATCCTGGCGAATGGAGTCTTCCACGTAGAATTCGCCTCGCTGGTAGCGCATGAGCAGTTCGTTTTCATAGTCCTCGCCATGACCTTTCTCATAGGGTTTCTGTATACAACGGCCAGAGGGAGTATGGTATCGGGCTACGGTAAGGCGTACCACACTGCCGTCGTTGAACTCCATGGGCTGCTGTACCAGTCCCTTGCCGAAGGAACGACGTCCGATGATGGTGCCACGGTCGTTGTCCTGTATGGCTCCGGCAAAGATTTCGCTGGACGAAGCACTCATCTCGTCCACCAGTACCACCAGGGGCAGGTGCTTGAAGGAACCAAGTCCGTTTGCCCTGTAGTCCTCGCGCTTCACCTTGCTGCCTTCGGTGTAGACGATGAGCTGGTCCTTCTCCAGGAACTCGTTGGCCATCTGTATGGACGGGTGCATGTAGCCGCCACGGTTGCCGCGCAGGTCTATGATGAGCGACTTCATGCCGTTGAAGTGCAGGTGTGCCAGAGATGTGAGCATCTCGGGGAAAGTGTTCTCGCCGAAGTTCTTGATACGTACGTAACCTATTTCGCCATCGATGAGGAAGCTGGCATCCACGCTCTCCACGGGTATGTCACCACGAATGACGGTGAAGGTGAGCGGTTCCTTGTCCTTGCGGCGGATGACCTCGAGTTTAACCTCAGAACCCTTTTCACCCTTCAGGTGTTTCATCACCTCGGTGGACTCCATCTTGCACAGGTCCACACCGTTGGCACTGATTATGCGGTCGCCTGCCAGCAGGCCAACCTTCTCGGCAGGACCTCCGTGTATTACGCTCATCACGGTTACGGAATCGTGCTCCATGCGGAAACTGATGCCTATGCCCGAGAAGGAACCTTTCAGGTCCTCGTTGGAGGCCTCAACATCCTTCACTGGGATGTAGACGGAGTGAGGGTCCAGTTCGGATATAATCTTGGGCATGGCCACCTCTACCAGCGAGTCCACATCCACGGTATCCACATAGTTGTAGTCGATAAGCTGGAGCAGGTAGTTGATCTTGCTGCTACCAGTGTTTATGATGCTGAGGTTGCTTTTGCCAAAGCGTGTGGCTGTGAAGGTGCCCAGGGCGATGCCTATGACCATACTGATGGCCAGGAGCAATGGCGTGCGTGAGTTATTCTTCATATATATAATATATATAAGGTATATTAGATGTTGTCCAGGGGCATGTGCTCCACGGTGATGCCGGCACGGCGAAGGAGGTCGGCACCATCGGTCAGACGATATTCGCGACTATACACCACACGCTTGATGCCTGCCTGGATAATGAGCTTGGCACACTCTATGCAGGGTGAGTCGGTAACGTACAAGGTGGCTCCGTCCGAATTGTTGCCCGAGCGTGCTATCTTGGTGATGGCATTGGCCTCGGCGTGCAATACGTAAGGGTGGGTGACGTTGTTGTCGTCCTCGCATACGTTGGGGAAACCGCTGGGGGTTCCGTTGTAGCCATCGGAGATAATCATCTTGTCCTTCACGATGAGTGCTCCCACCTGACGGCGCTGGCAATAACTGTTCTCACTCCATATAGTGGCCATGCGCAGATAGCGTCGGTCAAGCATTGTGTTCTTTGTGTGTGTCATATTAGAGGGTATGAGTGTTTTCTGAGTAGTCTGAGGACTCTGAGTGTTCCGAGTATTCCGAGTATTCCGAGTACTCTGAGTACTCGAGTACTCAGGGTATTCTGAGTACTCGGAGTATTCTGAAAACTTCAAGTTAGTTTTCACTTGCCAATTCCGTTACGTCGGAGCAGGGCGTCGATGCCTGGCTCTTCGCCACGGAAGTTCTTGTAGAGGGTCATGGGATGTTCCGAACAACCACGAGAGAGGATTTCCTTGCGGAAGCGTGCCGCGGTGTCGGTGTTGAAGATGCCTTCCTGCTGGAACACGCTGAAAGCATCGGCATCCAAGACCTCTGCCCACTTGTAACTGTAGTACCCAGCGGAATATCCTCCCGACATGATATGACCGAAACGTACGCTCATGCAACTATCGTCCAGGGTCTTCAGCACCATGGCACGTTCCCATGCCTGACTTTCAAAGGTACGGATGTCCTGAGTGAGGGGAGTGCTGAGGGTGTAGTATGCCATATCCAGCAGGCAGAAGCTTACCTGACGGCAACATGCATATCCGCACTGGAAGTTGCGGCTCTCGCGAATGCGCAGGATAAGTTCCTTGGGCATGGGTTGGCCTGTCTGATAGTGGCGTGCAAAGGTGTTGAGGAACTCGGCCTCGGTGGCATAGTTTTCCATGAACTGGGAGGGGAGTTCAACGAAGTCCCAGTAAACGTTGGTGCACGACAGAGCCTCGTATCTTACCTGCGAGAAGATGGCATGCAGGGCATGACCGAACTCGTGCAGGAAGGTTTCCACCTCGCCCAGGGTGAGCAGAGCAGGGCGCTCCTTGGTGGGCTTGGTGAAGTTCATCACTATGGACACGATGGGGCGCACGTTCTCTCCGATCTTCTCCTCAACCCACTGTTCGCGGTATGTGGTCATCCAGGCACCGGATTGCTTGTTGGCACGGGGATGGAAGTCGGCAAGAAGAACGGCCAGGAACGAACCGTCGGCATCCTTCACGCGGTATGCCACCACATCGGGGTGGTACACCGGAATGTCTGTGGCACATTCAAAGGAAATGCCATACAGACGTGTTGCCAAACCGAAGACACCATCCTGTACCTTCTCCAGCTGGAGGTAGGGACGAAGCATCTCGCTGTCTATGTTGTAGCGTTGCATCTTCAGCAGATAACCGTAGTGCGAGAAGTCCCAGGGCTGAAGCACGAAGTCCTCGCCTTCCTTCTCCCTGGCCAGTTGCTCTATCTCTGCCACCTCGCTCTCTGCCACAGGGCGGTATGCTTCCAGCAACTTGTCCATAAGGTCGGTGACGTGTGCCACGTCCTTTGCCATACGGCGCTCCAGCACGAAGTCGGCATAGGTCTGGTGCCCCATTATCTGTGCCAGTTGCTGGCGGAGGTTCACAAGCTGGCGCACGTTCTCGAAGTTGTTGTTCTCGTTGTCGTGCGTGCAGATGGAGTTCATGGCACGGTACACCTTCTCTCTGAGGTCGCGACGCTGGCTGTATTGCATAAAGGGACCATAGGAAGGAGCCTGCAAGGTGACTACCCAGCCCTCCAAACCACGTGTCTCAGCCTCCTGACGGGCAGCAACAACCGCACTTTCAGGCAAACCGATGAGTTCGTCCTCGCTGGTCAGGTGCATGGTCCAGGCATTGGTGTCGTGAAGTTCGTTCTGCGAGAATTGCAGTGACAGTTGGGACAACTTCGTGCGCAATTCCGAGAGTTCCTCCTTCTTCTCCTTGGGAAGATTGGCACCTGTGCGCAGGAAACCGTCGTAGATTTTCTCCATCAGTATCTGCTGTTCGGTGTCCAGTTCGTGGCGCTTCTCCCAAACGTGCTTTATGCGCTGGAAGAGACGCTCGTTCATGGTGATGCGGTTGGAGTGCTCGCTAAGCAAGGGGGCCATCTTCTGCGAAAGTTCCTCCATCTCGGGACTGTTGCAGGCCGAGAGCAGATTGAAGAAGACGCTGGTAACGTTCTCCAGCATCTCGCCCGTCTTGGGCATGATGGTGTTCTCGAAGGTTGGTTCTTCGGGATTGTTGCACAGGGCATCTATGGCCTCTGACTCCAGGCGCATACCCTCCATCATGGCAGGTTCGTAGTGTTTGAACTTTATCTTGTCAAAGGGAGGCACCTCGTGTGGTGTATCGTATCGTTTGTTAAAAAATGGATTTTCCATTAATAATATTTTATAGTATTTGTTATCTGAACTCAGTGATCAGTATTCTTTCTGCTCATCGCTCACCTCTCATCGCTCTCCGCTCATCGTTAAACATTCAACCTTATTATTCACCTTTGGTTCATCAAGCTTCGCAAGTCAACGTTAATCGCTCCCAGCTCATCGCCCACTTTCTCCCCCTGAGACAGGTGGGAGTACCCCAAAGGGGGGGAGGGGGTGGATAACAAACTCACCTCTCACCTCTCATTAAACGTTATCTGCTCGCGTGACAGTGATAGATGTCCTTCGGCTTCCATCTGTCTCAGAGCCTTGGATGTCTGCAAGCGTGTCTCGTCTATGATGCCAGCCAGTGTGGTCATCTTTATGCGCAGACGCTTGGGCCATGTTGAGGTGCAGGAGATGCCTCGAACGAAACGTTCTATCTTCTGAGCGATGCTGGATGGTGGCGGCAGCTGTCCGCTATGGTAGTTACGCTCCAGACGTGCGGACATTTTGGTGAGCAGATTTATACGAAAGATGTCGTTGTGCAACATTATCTGCATCACGTTATGGCGATCAATTACCAGCAGGCGCCCTTCGCTTGTGGGGCTGTAGGTGTGGCTGTATGTTTGCGACAGGCTCCATAGGGCTTCCTCTTCGATGATGGCAGGAGCGTGTATCTCCTCTACCAGAGTCCAGTCTTCGCCCTGGGTGGTGCATGCCAAAGTGCCTTCCATCAGCATGGTCAGGGTGCGGCAATGCTGTCCCTGTTGTATGATATCCCCCTCCTCGGGTTCCATACTGACGATGCGCAAGGCTCCGCGTTCTTGCATATGCAGGATATCTTCTGCGCTGATTCCCTGCAGGAGGGGCAGAGCAGTGACTTGCAGGTAGAAATCGGAGGTAGTCATATACGTTGATGTTGATGGGTGTGCCTTAGGGTTCTTCCTCGCTCTTGATGTTCTGCCACGTCTGGTAGGTGCCGGTGCTGTCGGTATATATGAAGTAGACCTGCAGTTCGGGATGTGACCTAACTACCTCCTTTGCCTTTTCCATGCCCATAACCATGAAGCTGGTGGCAAAAGCATCTGCCATAGCACATGTAGGCGCCAGAACGGTACTGGACAGAAGACTGTGCTGAACGGGGCGACCTGTGGAGGGATCGATGGTGTGCGACACCTTTCTGCCATCCTCCGTGGTATAGTAGTTGCGGTAGTTTCCGCTTGTTGCCATAGCGCGGTTGTGTACCTCTATCACCTCCTGAATCTCGTTGTTCGTTCCAGTGCTGTCCTCCACGGGGCGATTGATGCCTATGTGCCAGGCCTTGCCCTTGGGGTTGTTGCCACGGCTGACTATCTCTCCGCCTATCTCCACCATGAAGTCCTTCACGCCATGTTCCATGAGCAGGTTTGCCACCTGGTCGGTGCCGAATCCCTTGGCTATGGCGCTAAGGTCAATGACGGTGCCAGGGTTTTCCTTGTGTATAAGCCCATTGCCAAAGGCTATTCCCTTGTATCCTACCAAAGCTCTGAGGCTGTCCACCTGTGCATCGGTGGGCAATTGCCCGTTCTTGAAACCGAATCCCCATGCGTTTACCAATGGAGCCACGGTTATATCGAAAGCTCCGTCCGTTGCCTCGGACACGCTATGTGCCATGGGGAGTATCTCGGCCAGATATGTATCCAGGGTATCTGTCTCTCCACGGTTGATGCGCGAAATGGTGCTCTTGGGGTTGAACATAGACAGAGAAGCGTCCACACCCCTAAGGCATGTCATGATGGTGTCGTGCAGGTCCTCGGTGTGGGTGTATGTGGCGTTCATGACCGTGCCAAAGATGCGCTCGGAGAATTTCCATGTCTTTGCGCTCGGAGCCTTGGTGTCGTTGGTCATAGCCACGTATATGGTTCCTATAATCAGGAATATCAGTAATGCTATTTGCCTTTTCTTCAGTTTCATCTTGTATGTGTGTTTGTGTCTCGTTTGTTGTGTATTGTTAGGAGAGTCCGTTTTCCCGTTCTATTATCCCAACAATTTCACTAATCGCTAATCGCTCACCGTTCATCACCGTCCCTTCTTCATCGTGCGGCCAAAGTCGAAGATCAGATTTACGGTGCCACCCCAGCAGTTGGCACCGTTAGGACCATAACCGGGGATGTACCATGGTTCACCGAATTCGTAGTGCTTTTGCGAGAAGCGGAACTTGTATCGGGCATTCCATCCCAGTCGGATGAAACTCCACAACTTAGCCTCGAAACCTAAGCATACCTCTCCCCACATGGCACTGGCTGGTATGTCCTGCATGTCCACGGGGATGGTCTCACCCCAGACGGGGTCTTTGATAGAGGGGCCAGTAAAGTCATAATCAAACGAACTGTAACCGAAGCGGAATCCTACCATCAGGCGGTTAGACTTGCGCTTCTTGTTAGCATTTACATCGAAGCCCACACGGAAGTATGGTGCCGAGGTGTGGAATACGTTGTCCTTGGAATTGCCCACACGGTTACTCTCGGCAAGTCCCAGTTCAAAGATAGGGAAAATCTTCTCGCGAATGTTCAGTCGGCCGGCTATCTCCATTTGCGAGAAATTACTGCCTGCAGCCTTCATTACAAAACCCACAACATCGGCACTCACGCCGAAACCGGCTATGAAGTAAATCTTCTCCTCCTCTGGACCTACCCATTTCTTGGCGCCAGGACGACCTGTGGGTTTTATCGAGTCTACGGCAGTAGTGTCCGGTGCGGATACGGCATCAGGAAGAACCTCCTGTGCCGACATTGGCACACATGCCAGGAGTGCAAGGAGTATGGTTATGATAATACAATTATTCTTCATGCGAAATTCTGCTTGCTGATGGTTCGCCCTGAACGATGAGCCTCAGATGGGTAACCTCTTCAAAGTTCACTTTCTCGCTTGCCACCTCTACCGCCCCCAGGAACTCATTCGTGCAGGAAGCGCCCAGTATGGTGTGCATCATCACGGTAGGACAGTCGGGCGACTCGAAATACACGTCGTTGGTCTTCTCCACAAACAGGGTGTCCTGCATAGAGTAGTACTTGCCGTAGTACCTCATGATGAAGGTGTCTCTCTGGGCATGGTAACTCAGGGGCAGGAGTATCTCGCTGGTGTTCACGTCGCGGTTTACGAGAATCTGGTCTGTGCCGCACGCACTGATGGTGAGTGTGTCGGGCAGCATCACCTTGTTACCGGCGGCATCATATATTTCCATCCTAAGCATGCTCACGTCAGCCTGGGTGCAGTTCAGCAGGTCGCACGAGGAAAGGAGCACAAGCACGGATGCCAGGAGAGCCTGTATACTCTTCTTCATCATATTGTCGTACGTATTTGGTATTTGTTGCGCTCGCTGGAATTACGGCTTATCAGTTCGCCCAGGAAACCTGCCACAAACAGCTGCGTGCCCAGAATCATCGTGGTCAACGCTATGTAGAAATAAGGCATGTCCGTGATGCGAGCATGGGGTATGTCCATGCTCAAGCAATACAGTTTGGTACCACCAACAATAAGCACGGCAATGAAACCCAGGAAGAACATCAGCGAACCTATGAAACCGAAGATGTGCATGGGTTTCAGTCCGAAACTGTTCAGGAACCAGAGGCTCAGCAGATCCAGATAACCGTTCACAAAGCGGTTCCAACCCATGAACTTGGATTTGCCGAACTGGCGTGCCTGATGGTGCACAGGCTTTTCACCTATATTGGCAAATCCAGCATTCTTTGCCAGGTAGGGGATATAGCGGTGCATCTCGCCGTACACCTCTATGTTCTTCACCACCTCCTGTCTGTAGGCCTTCAGTCCGCAATTGAAGTCATGCAGGTTGTGTATGCCGCTCACGGCACGTGCAGTGGCATTGAACAGTTTTGTGGGAATGGTCTTGGACAGAGGGTCGCCCTTCCTGCGGTTCATCTTGAAACCTGAAACCAGGTCGTATCCGTCCTCGGTAATCATCCTGTAAAGTTCAGGTATCTCGTCAGGCGAATCCTGCAGGTCGGCATCCATAGTGATTACTACCCTACCCTTTGCTGCCTCAAAGCCACAGTACAAGGCAGGGCTCTTGCCATAGTTGCGGCGGAAGCATATACCATGCACCGTGTCGGGGTTCTCCTCGTGCAACTGCTCTATCACCTTCCACGAAGCATCCGTACTGCCATCGTTCACAAAAATTATTTCATATTCAAACTTGTGCTCCTTCATCACCCTCTGGATCCACTCGTGCAATGGGCGCAAGCTCTCGTCCTCGTTCCATAGTGGCACTATCACTGAAATATCTTTCTGCATTGTCATATATATGTTTTCGTTTGTATTCACAATCGACAAAGATACTAAATCATATAATAATATATAATGTATGGCAGTAAAACGAATATTTTTTTGAAAAAAAGTGCCTGAATGTTTTGCGCATTCAAAATAAAGTCATACCTTTGCACTCGCAAACACGGGTAAGTCCTGTACGGCATGCTCCCTCGGAACTCCCCCAGGGCTTGACCGCAGCAAGGGTACTTGGTTGTAGCGGCGCGATATAGTTCGCTTACCCACCCGCCTCTTTAGCTCAGTTG
>JAGBYI010000010.1 GCA_017628845.1 Bacteroidaceae bacterium | reverse complement strand
TTTCATTCGCAAAAGTACGGAATTTCTTTCTACTTTTTCTTAAAAGCGTTGCACAAATAAATAAAAAACCTTAAATTTGTGGCGTCTATCGTACCTAAATCTAAGTATGCGTGTGCGAGAGCGCACAAAGCACCCACGCCCAGAGGAGGGTGCGAGGGCTTCTGACAGAGAGAAAGTAATCAAACAATAAACACTTAAACTTTAATCAAAATCCTATGTGGTTAATCAATTCATCAATTGGTAGGAAGGTGGTTATGTCCGTAACAGGCGTTGCGCTCATTCTCTTCCTCCTGTTCCATGCGTCAATGAACGTAGTGGCACTCATCAGCGCTGAAGGTTACAACATGATTTGTGGTTTCCTGGGTGCTAACTGGTATGCCTTGGTGGCTACCGCAGGTTTGGCAGGTTTGGTAGTATTGCACTTCCTGTATGCCTTCTGGTTGACAATCCAGAACCGTCGTGCTCGCGGCAACAGCCGTTACGAGGTTGTTGACACTCCCAAGAAGGTGGAGTGGAGCAGCCAAAACATGCTCGTGCTGGGTATCATCGTTATCCTGGGTATGGGCTTGCACCTGTGGAACTTCTGGGCAAAGATGATGCTTGTGGAGCTGGCTCCTTGTGCCGGTGACCACCATTTGGCTACCAATGGCGTGTATTGGATTGCAGAGACTTTCTCTTGCCCCGTCTACACCGTCATCTACCTCGTTTGGCTTGCTGCCCTGTGGATGCACCTGAACCACGGCTTGTGGAGCTCTATGCAGACACTGGGTTTGAGCGGTAAGGTATGGTTCAACCGCTGGCGTTGCATCAGCTGCGTTGTGTCTACCATCATCATCCTGATGTTCGTTGCCGTTGCCGTTGCCTTCTGCTTCGGCTATCGTCCCTGCGACTTCAACGAGGTTGCTGGTGCTGCTGCTAACGCTTGCCATGCAATCGGTTGCTAATCATTATCAATTAAACTAAATCCATTAATCTATAATCTACCAAAATCATGGCAAAGACTTTAGATTCAAGAATCCCCGAGGGACCTATTGCTGAAAAATGGACCAACTATAAGGCTCACCAGCGTTTGGTTAACCCCAAGAATAAGCTCAAGCTCGACGTAATCGTTGTAGGTACAGGTCTGGCAGGTGCCAGTGCTGCCGCTTCTCTGGCCGAGATGGGTTTCAACGTATATAACTTCTGTATTCAGGACTCACCCCGCCGTGCACACTCTATCGCCGCACAGGGTGGTATCAATGCAGCCAAGAACTATCAGAACGACGGCGACTCTGTTTACCGCTTGTTCTACGACACCGTGAAGGGTGGTGACTATCGTGCTCGCGAGGCCAACGTATATCGTCTGGCAGAGGTGAGCAACGCCATCATCGACCAGTGTGTGGCACAGGGTGTTCCCTTCGCTCGCGAGTACGGTGGCATGCTCGCCAACCGTTCTTTCGGTGGTGCACAGGTAAGCCGTACCTTCTATGCCAAGGGCCAGACAGGTCAGCAGCTCCTCTTGGGTGCATACTCTTCACTGAGCCGCATGGTAAACACCGGCAAGGTAAAGCTCTTCACCCGTTACGAGATGGAGGACGTAGTTATTGTTGACGGTCGTGCTCGTGGTATCATCGCCAAGGACCTGGTAAGCGGCAAGCTCGTTCGCTTCAGCGCCAACGCCGTTGTTATCGCTACCGGTGGTTACGGCAACGCATACTTCCTCAGCACCAACGCTATGGGTTGTAACTGCACCGCTGCCATCCAGTGCTACCGCAAGGGTGCTGTCATGGCAAACCCCTCATACGTTCAGATTCACCCCACCTGTATCCCCGTTCACGGCGACAAGCAGTCAAAGCTGACCCTCATGTCAGAGTCTCTGCGTAACGACGGCCGTATCTGGGTTCCCAAGAAGCTGGAGGATGCCAAGGCACTTCAGGCAGGCACAAAGCAGGGTTATGAGATTCCCGAGGAGGACCGCGACTACTACTTGGAGCGCCGTTATCCCGCCTTCGGTAACTTGGTTCCCCGCGACGTGGCTTCACGTGCAGCCAAGGAGCGTTGCGACAAGGGCTTCGGCGTGAACAACACCGGTTTGGCTGTATTCCTGGACTTCTCAGAGTCAATCCAGCGTCTGGGCATCAAGGAGATTCTCCAGCGTTATGGCAACCTCTTCGAGATGTACGAGGAGATCACCGACGTTAACCCCGGCAAGCTCGCCAAGACCGTAAACGGTGTAGAGTACTATCACCCCATGATGATCTTCCCCGCTATCCACTACACTATGGGTGGTGTTTGGGTTGACTACGAGTTGCAGACAACCATCCCCGGCTTGTTCGCTATCGGTGAGTGTAACTTCTCCGACCACGGT
>JAGBYI010000049.1 GCA_017628845.1 Bacteroidaceae bacterium | reverse complement strand
TGCAGGTTCTCCTTCTTGCTGTCACGCACGGCATCCACGTTGAATGCCAGGTATGTCTTGTGGTTGTTCATCAGTGAGTCTTGTTTTAAGGTTTAATCGCATACAAATATACAATTTTTCCCACTCAATCCCCACGCTTACGTCTTTTTTTTAATAAATTTGCATCGTGATACAGGATTTAGTCAGGCAGAAGGACCTGCTGCTTAGGGAATACGAGTTCGAGAAGGAGCAATTCCAGCGGCAGACAGAGAACATGGGCGTGCAGAAGAAAGTGCGCCGTGGCATGTGCTGGTTTCCGCTCAGCGTGGGGAGGTCCTACTACAACAGCCTTGACCAGATGGTGGTGGAGGTAAGCCGCACTGCCGACACCGATGTGGAGCACCAGTTCGAGCCAGGCAAACCCGTCTGTTTCTTCCAGGAGGATGCCAGCGGCATGCTCTCCTACATGAAGTTTGTGGCACAGGTCAGTTTCGTGGAGGAGAACCGCATGGTCATTGCTCTGCCCTCGGCAGGCGCACTTGCCCAGATTGCCAATGCCGACCGTCTGGGCGTGCAACTGTATCTCGACGAATACACCTATCGCCTGATGTTTCAGGCCCTGGACACCGTCATATCCGCCAAAGACAACCGTCTGGCGCAGTTGCGCGACATCTGCCACACCAGCGCTCCGGCATCCGAGTTTTCCTTTGCCCCCGTGCGCTTTCCATGGCTCAATGCCTCTCAGGAGAAGGCTGCCGACTTGGTGCTTCGTGCCAAGGATGTGGCCGTGGTGCATGGTCCTCCGGGCACTGGCAAAACCACCACGCTGGTGGAGGCCATCTACGAGGCTCTGCGCCGCGAGGTGCAGGTGCTGGTTTGTGCACAGAGCAACATGGCGGTGGACTGGATCAGCGAGAAACTCTCCGAACGTGGCGTGGACATCCTCAGAATAGGAAATCCCACCAGGGTGACCGACCGCATGCTCAACGACACCTACGAGCGCCGCTTCGAGCGTCATCCGCTCTACGACCAGTTGTGGGGCATACGTCGCAACATACGCCAACTCTACGACTCCCGCGAGGGCAACCGCGAGAACCGCCACCAGAAGATAGCACGACTCAAGGAGCGTGCCGCCGAGCTGGAGTACACCATCAACGAGAGCCTCTTCTCCGATGCCCGAGTCATAGCCTGTACCCTTACGGGCAGTGCCCATCCCTTGCTCACAGGCCGACGCTTCGGCACACTCTTCATCGACGAGGCGGCACAGGCACTGGAGGCGTCGTGCTGGATAGCCATACAGAAGGCCGACCGTGTCATCCTGGCCGGAGACCACCGCCAGCTGCCGCCAACCATCAAGTCGCCAGCAGCCCTGTCTGGCGGACTGGACAAGACACTGATGCAGACCATCTGCGAGAACAAGCCGCGTTGCGTGTCCATGCTCACCATTCAGTACCGCATGTCGGACGAGATAATGCAGTTCCCCAACCGCGAGTTCTACGACGGTCTCCTGCAGAGCGACCCCAGCGTCAAGTACCGTGGCATCCTCGACTGGGACACCGCCATAGAGTGGGTGGAAAGCGATTTGGAAACGGACAACGGAAAACGGAAAACGGAAAACGAAGATTTAACACCAAAGTCCAATAGTTTTCACCTTTCCGATTTCACCTTTCCGTTCTCCTCTGGTGAAACCCTCGCCTCCGACGGTCTCAGCCGCATAAACCCCGTCGAAGCAGAACTTGCCCTGCAAACCCTGCACGACTACATAGAGCGCATTGGCAAGGACCGCATCCTATACGAACGCCTGGACATCGGTATCATCTCCCCCTACAAGGGACAGGTACAGCTGCTCCGACGCATGCTACGCAAGGACTCCTACTGGAAACCATTGCGCCCTCTCATCTCCATTAACACCGTGGACGGATTCCAGGGACAGGAGCGCGACATCATCCTCATCTCCATGGTGCGCAACAACGAACAAGGGCAGGTGGGGTTCCTCGCCGACCTCCGCCGCATAAATGTGGCAATCACCCGGGCACGCATGAAACTCATCATCATCGGCCACTCCCCCACCCTGTGCCAGCATCCCTTCTACAAGCGCCTGAAGCATTACATCGACAACCTATGGGAGTAACGAGAAAACAGGAAGCCCCC
>JAGBYI010000048.1 GCA_017628845.1 Bacteroidaceae bacterium | reverse complement strand
TGGCTGGGCGTTGATAGAGATCAATAGCGAGATAAAACTGAATTTGACCTTTAGTCCAGAACTTCGCGCCATACACAAGAGCGGATTGTCCAAGGCAGGAACCTACGTAGACTCCCTTATTATCAAGGTATCTGACCTGCAGGAAATGAACGAGAAATTAAGCGGGAAAAATGCCTCGTTGGTGCAATTGAATGCACAATACGACTCCCTCTTGCAGAACCAAGCCCCGGATGCAGAAATAGATGCAATGGAAAAGAGGATTGACCTTGCCAAGGGCGAAGCAGAGAAGATGCAGGACAAACTGAACCATCTTACCTACGTAAGCATCAAGGGAGACGGGACCAACGAACGCACCATAGAGCAGGCAGATATTCTTGCCTTGAACAGCAAGGAGAAAAAGGCATACAAGGTGATGGCGCTGCTGAAGACCGTCTCCGTATTCAAGACCAAGTACGAGGAGATGCTCAACCAGGCCGTCAGTCACAAGAACTCACGCGACTATGCCGCGGCAAAGATGTACTACGAGAATGCAGCACAGGCCGAGGGGGGATCAGAGAGCGACAAGCAGGCAGCCCTGCAAAGCGCCCAGCAGATGGACAAACTGGCCAAGTTCAAGGCCGAGACCGACGCTACCGCCGACAAACTGTATGAACTTTCCGCCAACAACAGGGTTGTCAACAAGGAGGCCTTCATCAAGATGATAGACGACATGGTGGAGCGCTACAATGCTCTGCACATGGAAACCGGCGACAAGTTCTACCAGGACGAGGCGCAGCGTCTGCTCAAAGAAAAGGGCAACCTGGGCTTCGTGTTCAAGGGCAGATGCGTAATCAGCGAGTACAAGGGAGGCTCACTTCAGGAAGCGCCGCTTGCCGGTGTCAAAATCTACGGCTCCCAGTCCTCCAATTGCGAGGATATGGACAAAAAGGACTACCTGCACAAGGGTGAACTGATAACCACGGTTACCGACCCCGATGGCAGATACAGCCTTACATTGAAGCCCGGACAGTACAAGACGCTGATATTCGAGGCAACTCATGACAAGAAGATAAAGAAGAACAAGCACGTCAGCGTGGAAGGCCGCACAGACGACAGAAACGTGAAGATACGCTTCACCAAGGACTAAGAAATACATATTATTACAACAACTATTTGACAATAAAACGATGAAAAAGTTACTGACATTTATAGCACTCTCCATGTGCTTGGGACTGATCATGCCTGCTCAGGCAAATACCCTTACCGACAAGAAAGAGAAAATGGAGAAGAAGAAGAAGGAGAAGAAGCCATACGTATGGGAAATGCCCGCCCTGACCGGCAACAAGGACTTCGACGACTATCTGAAGTTGTGCGACGATCTTAACAACAAGATTGTATCCTACTCCGAAAACATTGTCTTCTACGAAGTGGCAGAAGTACATGTTATAGACGAAAGCGGCGAAAAGGACATACAGTATCACGTTGTGGACTCTGCCGGCAATCTCCGTAGCAGCAACAAGGCTTATCAGCAGAACATCGACCTGATTACAGCATACCCCCTTATCGCCCTGGACATGACCAACCTCGGCTTGGCTTCAACCAGTGCATCACTTGCACTTACCGACCTGGGACTGAATGCCCTCTCCTACGGCAAGTATCTCAAGGCTGGCCCCATCCTCATTGGCCGTGGCGGCAAGGAGATGAAGGAGATATACAAGCGTGCCCGCAACCAGGCCAAGCAGATCAAGGCCCTGAAGGAAGGAAAGATTGACGACATCAAGGCTTTGAATGCAGAAATAAACGCTTCGGATGTTGAAGCCGGCACCGCCTCTATCCGCGTTATCGAGAAGCAGAAGACCAACTATGACACCGAGTTGGAAAAGGTAACCCAGGAAGACAACGAGACTCCCGTCGAAGAGATGGAGATTCCCGAAGAGGAGTTTTAATCCAAACATTACAGAAACAGAACAGGAAAGGGTGGGTAACCGTCTGCAGAGCAGGCATACCCTCCCTTTCATCCTTATATCAGACATTATATGGCAAGAATAGCATGTTCCGGCAATCATATTATGGTAGGCCTTGGGAGACTTGGCGGCTTGGTGCTGAAAGAGTTCAAGATGCGCATCTTCGAAGAGTTCCCCACCAGCGAGGAGCGCAACCGGCTTCCCGTGGCACTGCTCTATGTGGACTCTGCCGACGAGATGATGCCCCAGGACGGATTTCCGCACCCCGGCTTCCGTGTCATGGGGCAGGACGCCTCGTTTACCCGTAGTGAGTTCCTGAACATCAAGACCGTGCCCGTGGAGCACATCCTGGAGCACATCAACTCTTATCCAGCGCTTAAGGGGATAGTAGAGAATGTAGACAATTCAAAGGATGTAAGCGATGCCATAGGACAATTGGGTTCGGGCGATACATTCAAGCGTCGTGCCAATCGTCTGCTTTTTGGTATCAATGCCGTAGCATACGTAAACGCCATGCGCAACGCATTTTCCCAATGCCAGAGCAGTTCAGGAAACACCAGCGACCCCTGTATCAGCATCTTTGCAGGCCTGAGCGACGGTACAGGTTCCGGAACCGTCATAGATGCTGTTGTGCAGGCCCGCAAGGCCTTCCCTCTGGCCTATATCAACGTGTATGCCTTGCTCCTTGACACCAAGTCCGAATATCATCCCCCTCAGTTCCGTGGCAATACTTATGCCGCACTGGCAGAACTCAATGCCCTTCAGGCAGGCAGGTGGTCTCCCTACGACGTGACCGGCATAGGCAGGGCAGATCTGTATAACGACAGAATCAAGGGCGTTGCAGACAGTGTGCTGATATGCAGCAATGCAGGACAGAACGGACTCTTGCTTCATCCATACCGCGAGTTGCCCAGGGTGGTGAGCGATTTCCTGATTGCACAAACGTTAATGCCAGATTGCTATGATAATGAGTGCTTGAAAAGGATTATGCGGTTCGAAACCATGGACGATAGGGCTTGCGAATACGACGAGACCGCCAATGAGGACGAGCATGGCATAATCCCCGTGGCAAGGACAAAGAAACTTGCCTCCTTCGGCATCAAGCGTGTGGTGTATCCCGAACTCAGCACTGATGAAAACATAATGGCATTTGCACATGACCTCATTTCTCAGAGCGGCACCCTGCTGAACCTGAACAATGACCAGTTGCAACTGCACCTGCGCAACAACGAGGGCTGGCTCAGTCCTGACAATCCCGCATCTCGCAACAGGAAAGTTCTCTACGTCTCAATACCCGCCCCCGACGAGAATGCAGGACTGGGCAAGTTTGCCGACAAACTGGAGGACGCCATCAAGAATACATTTTATCAGAACGATGTCCATGCCGAACTGATTGTGGACCGCAGGGGTGCATCCAGGAAGGAAATTCTTGTCCTGACCTACGAATACCTCTTCCCCATGCGCGCAATAGAGGGCATAGAGGTGTACAAGAAATGGTACGACGACACCCTCTATACACATAATCCACGTACAAATGCCCAAAGGTCCGTAGATATCCACACCGAAATGTGCAGGAGGACACTGCCGTCTATAATGCCCCTGTCGGAACAGTCCTCACCCAGTATAAAACTGTACGTTGCCGTTGGAGAAAGCGCCTATGGCCCCTATACCTATGAAGAATGCAGGATTTTTGTTGCAGAGCAAAGGATAGTGCCCAATACTCTCGTGTGGATGCCAGATATGCCAGCATGGACAGAAGCAAGCCAAGTCCCCCTCCTGCAGGAATTGTTCCAGCAGATTTATGGATAGGCTTTTTGGGGGAACCTTGGATGCTCTTAGGTTGCTGTAAAGAAAATTTCACGTGCGGATATTAGTGCCTTATGTAATGCGAGGGCAAATCTTGCCCATATAGTATGGAAAATCTCAGGATTAAAAGGGGATTGATATTTGTGTAATAGTAAAGTGTTAATATTCAATGCCTTTATGGTTAAGTCTCTTGTCTTCACTCGTGATTCTTGCAACCTCTATTTATGGCCTCGTGATAACGGAGGTCGGTCCTCCCGAGAACGACGCTTTGACGTCCCGAGGACAGAGGCCCGTCCTCACGAGGGCCAAAACCGCTCTTCGGGAGGCGTGTCGTAAATATGCAGGAACCCAGGGCTACCTTTGCCCTGGGTTCCTGTTGTAATGTAAAGGATTTTGTATTCCTCGGCATGTGCTTGCTCCTGTCGGTTTATCCCAAATAGATTTGGGTTTATCCCCCCCTTGCCGTGTGTGTACTAAAGCAAGTCGGGCAGTTGGAACAGTCTGGTACCGTTGCTCCCCTTTATCAGTATGGTGCGGGACGATACTGGGGATGAGGTGAGGCGTTCTTTTGCCTCCTCCACGTTGGCAAATATGGTGTGGGCGGTATGGAGTGCCGAGCAATCCGTTTTCGCGAACTCCTGTCCCACGAGCCATATCTCGTGGAGGTCCATCGTGGCAAGACGGTCCACAACCTTTTGGTGCTCTCTGGCGCTGTCTGCCCCCAGTTCGCGCATCTCGCCCAGGATGGCCATCTTGTTCTCTGCCTGCATCTGGCGGAAGTTTTCCAGGGCTGCCGCCATGCTGGTGGGGTTGGCGTTGTAGGCATCTATGATGAGGCTGTTGTGCTCCGTCTTGCGGAACTCGCTACGGTTGTTCGTAGGCACGTATTCCTCCAGGGCCTTGTCTATGAGGGCAGGCTCCACGCCGAAATGCAGGCCTGCGGTGATGGCAGACAGTACGTTGGCAAGGTTGTAGGAGCCGATGAGGTTTGTCTGCACCATGTGCCACTGCTCCTCTGCCGGGCAGTACCAGCGCACGCAGAGCATGGGGTTGCACTCTGCCACCTCGCCCTGCACGTAGGGCACGGTTTCCATGCCGCG
This sequence comes from Bacteroidaceae bacterium, assembly GCA_017628845.1. Classification (GTDB taxonomy): domain Bacteria; phylum Bacteroidota; class Bacteroidia; order Bacteroidales; family Bacteroidaceae; genus Physcousia. The sequence continues at coordinate 9,000 of JAGBYI010000048.1, read as the reverse complement.
TTCCGTTGCCATGGCGCTCAGGTCGGCATCCTCGGTATTGAGAAAGGCAAAGCATCCGCGCCTGTGCAGGTCGTCGTAGAGTTCTCCCTTTGTACTCTTCACGCCCTCGAAGGAGCCGAAGCCCTCCAGGTGTGCACGGCCCACGTTGGTTATCAGGCCGCAATCGGCCTGCACCATCTGGCACAGGAAGGCTATCTCGCCAGGATGGTTGGCACCGGTCTCGACAACGGCTATCTCGTGCTCGGGGCGAAGGCGCAGCAGGGTGCGCGGCACACCGATGTGGTTGTTCAGGTTGCCCTGGGTGAAGAGCGTGCTGTACTTTGCGGAAAGCACGGCGGAGAGCAGTTCCTTGGTGGTGGTCTTGCCGTTGGTGCCGGTTATCTGCACCACGGGTATTCCCGATTGCCGGCGATGGTGAGCCGCCAGGGCCTGCAGGGTGGCAAGGACGTCGTCCACCAGGATGAAACGTGTGTCGCCCTCGGGGACAACATCCCTGCGGTCTACCACCGCCACGGCACTGCCCTTCTCCAGGGCGGAGGCGGCATAGAGGTTGCCGTCGAAGTTGTCTCCCTTCAGTGCGAAAAACATGCTCCCCTCGGGGCAGTTGCGGCTGTCTGTAGTAACATCGGGATGTTGCAGAAAGACCTCGTATAGTTGTTCTGTGCTTGTCATTGGTTTTGCTAAATGGACATTACAAATGCAAAGTTACGAAATTTCCCCAAATAAAAGTCCGCTTTATTTTGTAAATCGCTCACTTATTCGTAACTCTGACCTATGGTCTTAGTTACTTTCGTTCGGATTTCCAAAATTAAAGTCCGCTTTATTTTGTAAATCGCTCACTTATTCGTAACTTTGAAACGCATAAAGGAGTACACGTGTAAATACCAATGAGAAGAAGTAGCATTTCTGCAACCATAAATGTCGGAGGTCGTCTTGTTTCGCTCGACGAACCTCAGGTCATGGGCATACTGAATGTTACTCCCGACTCCTTCTTTGCCACGAGCCGTTGCCGTAGCGAGGAGGAGATCCGTCAGCGTGTGTGCCAGATACGCCAGGAGGGTGCCACGATGGTGGACATTGGCGCGTACAGCAGCCGTCCGGGAGCCGAGGACGTTGCCCAAGGCGAGGAACTGCGCCGCCTGCTGCCTGCCATCGACATCGTGCGCGAGGAGTGGCCCGAGGCTATCATCAGTGTGGACACGTTCCGTGCCGAGGTGGCACGCCGTGCCGTGGAGGCTGGAGCAGACATTGTCAATGACATTTCCGGAGGCGAGATGGACCCCGAGATGTTCTCTGCGGTGGCGGACATGCATGTGCCATACATACTGATGCACATGCAGGGCACGCCACGGGACATGCAGAAAGCGCCGCACTATGACAACCTAATGTGCGAGGTGTTCCGCTCCCTGGGCGAGCGTGTGGAACTGCTGCACGAGATGGGCGTGGCCGACGTGATACTGGACCCCGGTTTCGGGTTTGGCAAGACCATGGAGCAGAACTACGAGATGATGGCACGCCTGGGCGAGTTCCGCCTGCTGGAATGCCCCATCCTGGCGGGAGTAAGCCGCAAGAGCATGGTGTACCGCCTGCTGGGCACTACCCCAGAGGAATCACTGAACGGAACCACGGCACTGAACACCATAGCCCTGATGAACGGAGCCTCCATACTGCGTGTGCATGACGTCAGAGAAGCCGCAGAGGCAATAAAGATATATCAGCAATGTTTGATTTCGGATTAAAGGACCTTATAGACATTTTCCTTGTGGCCATAGTGCTGTTCTTTGGCTACAAGTTGATGAAGAAGTCACGTTCGGTGAACATCTTCTATGGTGTGCTCGTCTTCATCAGTATCTGGATTCTGGTCAGCAAGGTTCTGGAGATGAAGTTGCTGGGCAGCATACTGAACCAGTTGGTCAGCGTGGGTGCCATAGCCATCATAGTGTTGTTTCAGGAAGAGATACGCCATTTCTTTTACGCCATCGGTACGCATGAAAGGGTAGGCAGGCTTTTGAAATTCTTCAAGCCAAAGACGAGCAACACATTGGAAGAGGACTCGCGCTACGACCGCGATACCATAATGCCCATACTGATGGCTTGCCTGAACATGAGCAAGCAGAAGACCGGAGCGCTCATCGTGATGCAGAATGACCTGCCCCTGGGCGACTTCATCCGTACCGGCGAGCGCATTGATGCCAAGATATCCCAGCGCCTCATAGAGAACATCTTTTTCAAGAACTCTCCCCTGCACGACGGAGCGATGATCATCTCCGGCGGACAGATCACGGCGGCATCGTGCATCCTGCCCATCAGCCACGATCTGGATATCCCCAAGGAGTTCGGTCTTAGGCATCGTGCAGCAAGAGGCATAAGCAAGGAGACGGACGCCCTGGCCATAGTGGTGAGCGAGGAGACGGGCGGAATCACCGCTTCCTACAACAACGAGTACCTGCCCCACATGGATGCCGAGCGCCTGGAGCGCGTGCTCATGAAGGGAAGGTTCTGAGAGAAACGGAGGACCCACCCCAACCCTCCCTGTGAGGGAGGGAGAGAAAGTGAAAACGGAAAACGGAAAACTATGCGGACGCTGCCGCAGCGTCCCTACCGCCCTACCTCTCACTGCGCCAGCAAACTGTCCCCCTGAGACAGGGTGGACGAGGAGCGAAGCGACGGAGGGGGTGGATGATACAAACGGAAAGGTGAACCAAAGGTCGACGCCCGTTATGGGCGTGAAGTCAAAGGTGAAAAATAAAGGTGAAAACTATCCACCCCCTCCCCCCTGCGGGGTACTCGCCCCTGTCTCAGGGGGAGAGTCAGTTACAACCGACTTGTGACCACATCGGCAGGACAACTACGAACGGAAAAGTGAAAACGGAACCGAAGGTCAAAGCCCGTATGGGGGTGAAGTCAAAGGTTATAACTATGTAAGGTAGTAGGGACGCTGCGTGCAGCGTCCGCCAGCATACTCTAACGAGGTTGTTCTCGGACGCTGCACGCAGCGTCCCTACAAGTGGGAGAAAAAAACAAAGTTGAGTGGTTGAAATCCACAAAGCCAACATAACACAACAGAAAACACTAAACATTAAACAATATACGAATATGTCACAGTTAATGCAACAAATCATTGCTCGTGCCCAGCAGAACAAGCAGCGCATAGTCCTGCCTGAGAGCCTGGAAGAGCGTACACTGACCGCAGCCGACATGTCTCTGCGCGACGGTCTGGCAGAAATCATCCTTATCGGCAATCCCGACGAGATCTTTGCCCTGGGCGAGAAACTCGGCTTGAAGAACCTGGACAAGGCCATCATCATAGACCCTGCCACCAGCGAGAAGACCGAGGAATATGCACAACTCTTGTTTGAGTTGCGCCAGAAGAAGGGCATGACCATAGAGAAGGCACGTGAGTTGGTTTTGAACGACCCCCTCTATTTCGGTTGCCTTATCATCAAGAGCGGCGATGCCGACGGCCAGATCTCTGGCGCCCTGAGCACAACAGGCGACACCCTGCGCCCCGCCCTGCAGATTATCAAGTGCTCTCCCGGTATCTCTTGCGTGAGCGGTGCCATGCTCATGATTACCGACAAGCCCGAGTACGGTGAGAACGGTGTGCTGGTAATCGGCGACGTTGCCGTTACCCCCGTTCCCGATGCCAACCAGTTGGCACAGATTGCCGTATGCACCGCCCAGACCGCCAAGAGCGTTGCCGGCTTTGCCGACCCCCGCGTGGCCATGCTCAGTTTCAGCACCAAGGGCAGTGCCAAGCACGAGGTGGTGGACAAGGTAATTGAGGCTACCCGCATAGCACACGAGATGGACCCCGAACTGAAACTCGACGGCGAGTTGCAGGCTGATGCCGCCCTGGTTGCTTCCGTAGGCGAGAAGAAGTGCCCCGGCAGCCCCATCGCAGGACATGCCAACGTGCTTATCGCTCCTTCTCTGGAGGTAGGCAACATCGGTTACAAACTGGTTCAGCGCCTGGCAGGTGCCGATGCCATTGGCCCCATCCTGCAGGGTATTGCACGTCCTGTAAACGACCTGTCACGCGGATGCTCCGTGGACGACATCTACAAGATGGTGGCCATCACCGCTTGCCAGGCAATGGATGCCAAGTAATCCGTGCAAAGGAAAGAAGACAAAGCAGAACAAATATTTTATACATAAAGAGAGAAGGAAATGAAGATTCTTGTATTGAACTGTGGTAGTTCATCAATCAAGTATGCGCTCTACAACATGACCGACCAGAGCGTGATAACAAGTGGCGGCATTGAGAAGATTGGTTTGCCCGATAGTTGCATCATCGTGAAACTGAACGGCGAGAAGCACAAGATAGAGCGCCCCATCGAGGAGCACACCGCTGGTGTACAGTGGATTTTCGAGGTACTCACCACTGGCGAGTATGCCGTGCTGAAGAGCCTGGACGAACTGGATGCTGTAGGTCACCGCATGGTGCATGGCGGCGAGAAGTTCAACAAGTCTGTTGTCCTCACCCCCGAGGTTATGGAGGCTTTCACCGCTTGCAACGACCTGGCTCCCCTGCACAACCCCGCTAACATCAAGGGCGTGAACGCCGTTAGCGCACTTCTGCCCAACATTACCCAGGTGGGTGTGTTCGATACCGCTTTCCATCAGACCATGCCCGACTATGCCTATATGTACGCTCTCCCCTACGAACTGTATGAGAAGTATGGCGTGCGCCGCTATGGCTTCCACGGAACCAGCCACCGCTATGTATCTCAGCGCGTATGCGAGTTCCTGGGTTGCAGCCCCGAGGGCAAGAAGATCATCACCTGCCACATTGGCAACGGTGCCTCTATCGCCGCCGTGAAGGATGGCAAGTGTGTGGACACCAGCATGGGTCTTACTCCCCTGGAGGGCCTTATGATGGGTACACGTAGCGGCGACGTGGATGCCGGTGCCGTTACCTTCATCATGGACAAGTTGGGTCTGGACACCAAGGGCGTTTCCGACCTGCTGAACAAGAAGTCGGGCCTGGCCGGCGTCAGTTGCCTCTCCAGCGACTATCGCGATGTGGTAGGCGCCATTGCCGAGGGCAACGACAAGTGCCGCCTGGCAAAGGAGATGTACATGTACCGCATCAAGAAGTACATCGGACAGTATGCTGCCGCTATGGGCGGTGTGGACATTATCCTGTTCACCGGCGGTGCAGGCGAGAACCAGAGCGATGTTCGCGAACTTACCACTTCTGGTCTGGAGTTCATGGGAGTGAAGATGGACGAGGCCAAGAACAAGGCATGCCGTGCCACCGAGGCCATCCTCTCAACGGACGACTCAAAGGTTACCGTCTGCTGTATCCCCACCGACGAGGAACTGATGATTGCCCTGGACACTCAGGCTCTCTGCAAATAATACACTAATACAAAGACCGGGCAAAGAATCCGACAATGGTCAGGTATCCTTGCTCGGTCTTTCTTTTTATTGCTGACGGGTTGAACCTGTCCTATACCTTATATATAATATAATAAAGGAAGATCCATGAACTACATTTTAGAGAACGATTATCTGCGCGTTACCGTAAGGTCTTTGGGTGCCGAGGTTATCAGCGTTGTCAATAAGGAGACAGGCAAGGAACTCTGGTGGAATGCCGACCCTGCATTCTGGGCAGGCTATTCGCCTATACTGTTTCCTGCATGTGGCGGCCTGTGGAACGGTGAGTACAAGTACAAGGGTAATACATACAAGATGGTAAAGCACGGCTTTGTGCGCACAATGGAATTTACTCCCGTTGCCGAACCCGAATACGGACGCATCAGCCTGAGCGTGCAGGAGACAGAGGAAACAAGGGAGCAATATCCCTTCGCCTTCACCCTGACCATCACCTATGCCCTTGAGGGCAAGACCCTGACATGCAATGCCAGCGTTGCCAACCCATCGGACACCGAGGTGCTGCACTACCAGATTGGCGGTCATCCTGCCGTTATGCTTCCCGACTACGACAAGGATGCCGAGGTTATCGGATACATGCGCCCCGAACCCAACGAAGGTCTCAGCGTGGTGCGTGCCAGCGAACAGGGCTGCTTTGGCGGCGACAGATATGCCGTGCCTCAGACCCAGGAGGGACTTATCCCCATCAGCGTGGAAACATTCAGCAACGAGGCTCTAATCTTCGACAAGTGGCAAGTGAATGCCATGACTCTGCTTCGTGCTGACAAACAGACCGAGATTTGCCGCCTTTCGCATGGCGCTCCTGTCCTGCTCGTATGGCAGATGACGGGTCTGCTCTGCCCCTATGTTTGCGTGGAGCCATGGTACGGTATGCCCGACCGAATCGGCTATAGCGTAGATATGGACATACGTCCATACGCCCAGCATGCCATGCCTGGAGAGGTGTCCATGCACAACCTGTGGGACATAGAGTTCTGCCTGTAGTCCGCCCCCTCGCGAAAGTTTTTGAACCCACGTTCACACGAATATGATTACATTCCTCATTTGCCTTTCGGCCCTGGTCATAGCCTATTTCACATACGGGAAGTATCTGGAGAAGGTCTGCGAGATAAATCCAGCCAACCCAGTCCCCTCCAAGACTCATTACGACGGGGTGGACTACCTGCCCTTGCCCCGCTGGAGGATATTCCTCATCCAGTTGCTCAATATAGCCGGTCTTGGACCCATCTTCGGTGCCCTGCTTGGTGCCGCCTATGGTCCAGTGGCCTTTCTGTGGATAACCCTTGGCGGCATATTCATCGGTGCCATGCACGACTTCGTGGCTGGTGTCATCTCTCTGAAGAATGCCGGGTTGAGCCTGCCAGAGATTATAGGCAAGTATATGGGCGAGGGGACCAGGAAGTTCATGCGCATAGCCGCATTGCTTCTAATGGTGCTTGTAGGAGCCGTGTTTATGTCGCAACCGGCAGAACTGATAGCGGCCAACATTTCCATGCCCGCCCTGGAGACGGCCATGTCTGCAACAATGTCGTGGGAGCTGTTTGTGGTGATAATCCTGATTCTCATCTACTACATCCTCGCCACCATAATGCCCATAGACAAGATTATCGGACGCATATATCCGGTCTTCGGCCTGGCGGTACTGGTAATGGCATTGGGCATTTTAGGTGTCCTGCTTTTCAATACGGACAAGTACGTCATTCCCGAACTTACCTCTCTGGAGAACTGCATTGCCAATGCCAAGGACTTCCCCATCGTGCCCATGCTCTTCACCACCATAGCATGTGGTGCTATATCGGGTTTCCATGCTACTCAGTCGCCCATGATGGCACGTTGCATGACCAACGAGAAGCAGAGCCGTTCCGTGTTCTACGGTGCCATGATAGCCGAGAGTATCATTGCTCTCATCTGGGCGGCCATAGCAATGGCATTCTGGGGCGGGGCTGAAGGACTGAACGATGCCATTGCCCAGTACGGAGGCAGTGCTGCCAGGATGGTGAATACCATTTCGGTGGAAACTCTAGGTACTTTTGTTGCTCCCTTTGTGGTTGTGGGAGTGGTGGCATGTGCCATCACCTCAGGCGATACGGCATTCCGCTCGGCACGACTCATTGCTGCTGATATGCTGAACATCTCCCAGACGGGGCTGGCCAAGCGTGTCCTGGTTTCCCTGCCCTTGTTCCTGTTGGGATTGTTCATCATCTTCGCTTTGCCTTTCCAGACCATCTGGAGTTACTTTGCATGGATGAACCAGACATTGGCTGCTATAACACTATGGTGCATCACCGTATATCTGGCAAAGCACAGGAAACCTGTTGTCATAGGTTTGTTGCCTGCCCTGTTCATGACCTATATCTGTTCGTCCTACATCTTTGTTTCACCCATGATGGCTGGTCTTGAGAACAGAGTGCTGGCGTATGTGCTGGGTGGTGTGCTTACCGTGGCTATAGGCATGGCAATCCTGCTTCAGTTCAAGAAGGGGAACAGATAGTCATATCTGCGAGAATAACAATATCGTATATAAACCATAAAAGTTATATCATGAGAAAATCATTCATTTCAATGGTTCTTGCCACTATGCTGGCGGCTTGTGCCTCTCAGCCCAAGCAGGAACTTTACGAAAAGCATGTGGCATTTCCCGCCGACGCCACCCCCGAGCAGAAGATAGACATGGTGTCACGTCTTGTTCCCACTCCCCAGCAGTTGGAGTGGCAACAGATGGAATTTACCGCCTTCCTGCATTTCGGCATGAACACCTTCACCGGAAACGAGTGGGGAAATGGCAAGGACAGTCCCGAACTGTTCAATCCCACCGAGTTGGATTGCGAGCAGTGGGTGAAGGCGCTGAAGGAGGGCGGTTTCAAGATGGCGCTTCTTACAGCCAAGCACCACGATGGCTTCTGCCTATGGCCAACCGCAACCACCGAGTATTCTGTCAAAAACTCTCCCTGGAAGGACGGTAAGGGCGACGTGGTTCGCGAACTCCGCAATGCCTGTGAGAAATACGGCATGAAGTTTGGTGTGTACCTGTCTCCATGGGACAGAAATGCGGAGTCGTATGGCGATTCTCCTGCCTACAACAAGTTCTTCATAGCACAACTTACCGAACTGCTCAGCAACTATGACGAGGTGCACGAGGTGTGGTTTGACGGTGCTTGCGCCGAGGGACCCAATGGAAAGAAGCAGGAGTATGACTGGACTGCCATTCTTGCAACCATTCGCGAACTCCAGCCAAAGGCAGTAACCGCCATCATGGGCGATGACGTGCGTTGGGTAGGCAATGAAGGCGGTCTGGGCAGAGAAACAGAGTGGAGCGCTTCGGTATTTGCCCCCGGTTCATACACACACAAGAAGGCTGCCAACGATTCCCTGGGATTGAACGAAATGTCTAAGGACTTGGGCAGCCGTGAACTCGTTGCCAAAGCACAGGAGGCCTACTGGTATCCTTCCGAGGTGGATGTGTCCATCCGTCCGGGTTGGTTCTATCACGACTATCAGGACAGTCAGGTGCGTTCTCTGGCCAATCTTGTCAACATCTACTATCGTTCTGTAGGTTGCAACTCAGTGCTCCTGCTTAATATTCCTCCCGACAGACGCGGC
>JAGBYI010000009.1 GCA_017628845.1 Bacteroidaceae bacterium | reverse complement strand
GGTACAAATTTTCAATTAAAATCAATCATACAATATTAGAAAATATCTATATATAGTGATAGCACACCTAATTACAAGACATCTTCTCGGCTTTAAATAGAACAAATAACTTGTATCCATCATCTTTTCGCTTGCACAAACCCTCCAATACCTTTTGCCTTATCCTGCTAGCCTCGTATGTGTTCAACCTAAACGCAAGGGCAATAACCACTTCAAGATTGTAGAATGTAGCCCAACCTTTAGGCGTAGCCAAATCGCATCGTTGGGTAGTCGTATAGAAAAGCGTTCCACTCTTGTATATCGCTTTTATTGCAGCTCGGAGTGTCGGGACTATAACCCAGAACAACTCCACCAATTCCATTTCAGACATCCAAACATCGTTGCTTTGGATATTCACATTGCCATTCTCGCTGATTGTAATAATTGTTCGTTCCATAGTTACATTGCTATTGAAATTTCACTAAACGATTGATTAAGTCTATTGCCGAACATCACATACGACATGCTGCTATTCCCCGAATGAATGACTAAAGCCGAATAGAAGAAGAGAATAAATGGAATTTATGAGGATAATTAAATTTATTAACTAACTTTGCAACGATATCCAAAGTTTACAGGCTTGGAACTTATAGCCGCAGGCACACTAAACGGAACACTACCCTTAACACAGTAATTATAATATAATTATTACTATCTTTAAAAAAAATATGATTATGGAAAATACATTTTGGGATTCAAACCTTTTTCAGACTATTATAATGATTGTGTCTGTACTTGCAACCATAGGTATTGCACTTTGCCAGTATCGCAATCATAAAAGGAAAGAATTAAAGAATGCCGCTACAATATTGTTGTTGCAAATTGATGATATAGAGAGAAATATAGAATATATTATGTCTGAAGGCATAATAAATGGAGTTTTGCAAGAAGGACATATTCACTATTCCGCAATAATTTGTGAGGAAAATCAGTGGAATAAGTACTCCCATTTGATTGTTGGTTCGGTTACCCAAGAGACTTTTGAAAAGATTGATGCATTTTTCAAGGTTGCATATCGCATACGTGAGCAGCAAATATATATTAAGCAGAAGATACAGCAATCAATAGATAGTAAAGTTTGGCATTATTATAATGCGGCTTATGCCCAAGTTGCCAATTTAGATGACTCTATACAACCAATAAAAGCAATTCATCAAAAATTCAATAGTGCCAGTGTTCCTCCATTTATACAAATGGAATTTGCTATTGGACTAGAAAAGACACTAAAACAGTATCATCGACTGTCTGATGGGGTTGCATACATGGAGTTAAAGAAATTAAGATAGTTCAAATATTCAAATTATTTGCTACGTTTTTGCATTAATAATGCAGAATATGACAGATATGGGATCTTTGCTCGTTTCTAAATTGTTATCTGTCGTAAATTTTAATTCTGTAAATTATTTGTTTTCAGCGAGAACAAGTAATTAGAATGTTTATCTATGTGAAGCGTAATTATATAGAGGATAAAAATGAATGAATCAGTAAACGATATAGCAAAAAAGTTGGGAATTGTCAAGTTCTCCTTTAAAGAAATTTTCATTTTGCCGGATTCCGAGAAAGAAAGAGTTGAGCAGTTGGCAGAAAAAGGCATCTGCATCGACGTTGAGTTATTGCGAGAACATTTAGAATATGCAGGAAAAAGATGTTGTGTTTATGAATCGTTAGTGGAATATCACGAAAAGACAATAGCGGACACACAACAAAAAATAGAAAAGGATAGAATTGGGTCGTATGCACTTGAAAACTGGCTCCCTATTTTGCAAACGTATAGGAATATCTATGAATTAATGGGGTATCTTACTTTGCTTCAGATGGATGCAATCACTACCACCATAGCTCTATTGCAAGCCCAAAATGATACAGAGAGGATAATGTTAAGCAAACACGCTTATACTATTATTTACGAGGCGAGAATAAATGATTTATCTAAGAAAGTAGCGAAAGAAATGCATCTGTATCTTGATGAGATTATTGATGTTCATGAACTATCTGATTTCTGGAAGAATATAAACTCAATTCTAAAACAGATAATGGACATTGATTTTGCTAAGGAAATTCGAAACAACATCGATGCTCATAAAAACAATTCTTTCTTAAGGCAAATCACCCTATATAGGAGATGTGAATGGGTTGAATGTATTATTTACTTGTCTGTATTTACAAAACTTATTGATGTTATTCAAGATTATATGAATCTTATCAATAAAAACATGAAAAACATGTATGAGCAATACACGGAAGATGTTAAAGGATTTATAGAGAGATTAGAACAGATAGATAAAGGACTAAAAGAGTAGGTAATACATTGACAATCAAGTTTGATAAACTCTTGATTCTTTATCAGTAACCCAATTGCTATTTTGATTACCGAAGCAAAAGATGATTCCCTTTTCGGTAATTTGGCATTGATTTGTTCGGTAATATATAATTATTGGCACAAACTCTCCCAAACTTTTTGTTTTATCCTATCTGCTTCGTGAGAACTCTCTCCAAAATGCAAATTTAATGAGCATTCGTGCTCTCCAACCACTCAACATTAGGATTTAGTAATACTTATATGTTGGAACGGGAAGTTGTCTACTAATAGAATATTCCTTTGTTATTACACCTTTGAAATTTTGATGATTTTTCAAATGTAGAGATTGAAAATTGATTATTTTCCACTTACCAACTAAGAATCGGTGCATATTCCGGAAATTACAGTGTAAAATACGTATGGCAGGTTAATCTTGATTTTTTTCTGTGAGTCCTATAAACCAAATGGAGAGAACCGATGCCTGTGCCGGTTCTCTCCATTTCTGGAACGTCATGTTCTCTACTTTTGCATCAATCTGATGAATCATTCTTCCTCGCTTCCCAACACGAGCGTTAACTGTTAGTTCGTGAACTCCAGTTTGCCGTCAATGGCGGTGACCACGATGGGCAGGGTGCGATCCAGGGCGCCGGATAGGAGGGTCTTGCTGAGGTCGTTGAGCAGGAGGCGCTGGATGGCACGCTTTACGGGACGGGCACCGAAGTCGGGGTTGTAACCCTCCTGGGAGAGCAGGGCGATGGCATCGGGACGGATGTCCAGGGTGATGTCGCTCTGGGCAAGGCGGCGCTTGATGATGTCCAGCTGCAGGCACACGATGCTGCGGATTTGCTCCTCGCTCAGGGCGGTGAAGGTGATGATCTCGTCCACACGGTTGAGGAACTCGGGGCGCACGGTGCGGAAGAGCTGCTCGTGGGTGTAGTTGGAGGTCATGATGATGACGGTGTTCTTGAAGTTGACGGTGCGTCCCTTGCTGTCGGTCAGTCGGCCGTCGTCCAGTACCTGCAGGAGGGTGTTGAACACATCGGGATGAGCCTTTTCTATCTCGTCGAAGAGCACCACGCTATAGGGCTTGCGTCGCACTGCTTCGGTGAGCTGTCCGCCCTCGTCGTAGCCAACATATCCCGGAGGTGCACCGATGAGGCGCGTTACGGAGAACTTCTCCTGATACTCGCTCATGTCTATGCGTGTCATCATCTGCTCGTCGTCGAAGAGGTATTCCGCCAGGGCACGTGCCAGTTCCGTCTTGCCCACACCCGTGGTGCCCAGGAAGATGAACGACCCGATGGGGCGCTTGGGGTCCTGCAGGCCTGCACGGCTTCGGCGCACGGCATCGCTGACGGCCTGTATGGCATCGTGCTGACCGATGACACGCTGGTGCAGTTCGTCCTCGAGGTGGAGGAGTTTGTCGCGCTCGCTGGTCTTCATGCGGTTCACGGGGATGCCCGTCCAGCGGCTCACCACATCGGCAATGTCGTCCGAGGTTACCTCCTCGCGCAAGAGTTTGGAAGCACCCAGAGTCTCGGTGTTGGCCTTCAGTTCCTGTTCAAGTTTTGGGAGCAAGCTATAGCGAATCTCAGCCACACGGGCATAGTCGCCCTCGCGTTCGCGCTGCTCGGCCTCCTGCTTCAGGGCCTGCTGGCGGTCCTTGATGGTCTGTATGCTCTCTGCCTGGGACTTCTCCTTCTGCCATTGCTCGCGCATGGCGTTTTCCTCTTTCTTCAGGGAGTCTATCTCGCGAGAGAGTTCCTCCAGCTTGGCCGTGTCCTTCTCGCGCTTGATGGCCTCGCGCTCAATTTCCAGCTGACCCAGACGGCGAGAGAGTTCGTCCAGCTGTTCGGGCACCGAGTCGCGCTCCATGCGCAGACGTGCGGCGGCCTCGTCCATCAGGTCTATGGCCTTGTCGGGCAGGAAACGGTCGGTGATGTAGCGGTGGGAAAGGCTAACGGCCGAGATGATGGCATCGTCCTGTATGCGCACACGGTGGTGCTGCTCGTAGCGCTCCTTCAGTCCTCGCAGGATGCTGATGCTGGAAGGCACGTCGGGCTCGTCCACCTGTACCGTCTGGAAACGGCGCTCCAGAGCCTTGTCCTTCTCGAAATACTTCTGGTACTCGTCCAGCGTGGTGGCACCAATGCTGCGCAGTTCGCCACGAGCCAGTGCAGGCTTCAGTATGTTGGCGGCATCCATGGCCCCCTGTGTCTGTCCGGCACCCACGAGCGTGTGTATCTCGTCTATGAAGAGGATAATCTCGCCCTGGCTCTGTGTCACCTCGGAGATGACACCCTTCAGACGTTCCTCGAACTCGCCCTGGTACTTGGCACCGGCAATGAGTGCGCCCATGTCCAGGGAGTAGATCTGTTTGCCCTTGAGGTTCTCGGGCACATCGCCACGGAGGATACGGTGTGCCAGGCCCTCCACGATGGCGGTCTTGCCCGTACCGGGTTCGCCAATGAGGATGGGGTTGTTCTTTGTGCGGCGGCTCAGTATCTGCAGCACACGACGGATTTCCTCGTCCCGACCAATCACGGGGTCCAGTTTGCCGTTCTTGGCATCCTCGACCAGGTTGCGTGCAAAGCGGTCAAGAGCCTTCTCTTGGTTTTGCTGATTGTTCATGTTGTTCTGCATAATTGTAAGTATTAAAGTTCACCCATTGCCGCGCAACAAGCGTGCAAAACCCTGTAAATCAGTCAAGATGTCGTGAAATGGGACTTTCTGTCAGTGCTCCTCCCTCGGTCGGGGTTGTCTGTCTGACATCTTGGTTCATTTTTTTAATGTAAAAAAGTATTAAACTATGAATTATTTAAAAAGTTTTCTTATATTTGCGAAGTCAAAAGCATGTAAACGCCCTATGGTGATGCCTGGCGTGAGTAGCAGAACCTTACCTTTCCAATATTAACCATTCCCCTGCCTTAGGGGGAGAAAAATCTAAAGACTATGAAAAAGGAAAAGAACAACATGGAGGACGGTCATCTTTCGTTTGACCCTGAGCAGTTGAAGAATGCCACGCAGGAAGGTCACCCCAACGACGAGGCGTATGAATTGTTGTGGGAAGCCACATGTGTTTCATCGCATGTAGACGATGTGGACAAGGCCGCAGGCAGTACCAGCGAGGACAATGTGTATCCCACCACGGCCGAGGAGGTGGACAGGATGGAAGAACTGGTCAACAAGGCTGCCCATGCCCTGAAGGAGCCTGACTCGGAATTCAGCCAGCGCGTTCATGAACTTCGCGACATCATTGCATGGTCGCGCAAGCGCCATTGGAAGTTCAATTGGCGAATAATAGCAGGTGCTATCCTCTCCGCATTCCTGTTGCCCATGCTTCTGGGTTCCAATCCTGATGCGAAGAGAGTGGCCGCAAACAATGTTCACAAGGTGGAGCAGTGGCAAGAGGTGGAATTGGTACATTTTGATAGTTTTGAGGAACTTTTAAAGTCCGATATAGAAAGTGTTGCCGATAATGCATTATATGATACTCCCACGAACTGGTATAACACAAGATTGTATTTTGCGGGATGGAGTTATGCAGAAGCATTAAAGGAGATTGCAGAATGCGAGCAAAATCTGAATGATGAATCACAGGAGTGGCGCCATGAGCAAATTAAGGAGTGGAAAGAAAAGCAGGAAGACAGGAAGGAAGAAGCCCTTGAGAGATTTGATGACCTTAAGGACCTTGATTATGAGGATGTGAAGGAAATGGCCCTGGAAGAGGCAGAGGACCGTGTCTCTGCGGCAAAGGCTGCTGATGCATTCGTCAACTTCATCATCATCTGCTTTGTAATGATGATTCCCTTGTATGTCTTTGCCACCCGTCCCTATGGCTATATGATAAGCCGTTATCGTCGTGAGGCCAAGTATATGAATAAATTGGAGAAATTCGGCTTGTGGCTTTCTGGCGGTATGCTT
Organism: Bacteroidaceae bacterium; assembly: GCA_017628845.1. Classification (GTDB taxonomy): domain Bacteria; phylum Bacteroidota; class Bacteroidia; order Bacteroidales; family Bacteroidaceae; genus Physcousia. The sequence goes on along the minus strand of JAGBYI010000009.1, from coordinate 3,156 downwards.
TCCGTCGCGGCAAGCATTAAGTTTGTGGATATTGTTACGAAATGGAGCGATGGTTCTACCACCCGCGAGGACGACGGTACGGGTCCTGCACGTATTGCCATTCAGGTTGTCCTGTTTGTAGGAGCCGTGCTCGTGTTCTGTTGTGTAAGTTCCTTCCTGATGATCTATGCCACCATTACGGGTCTTTACCGCAACTACGATTGGAAGGCAGTGAAGCATAAGGTGGCAAATCTCAAGGGCGCAAAATAGGTGTGCGCTCTTCTGTCTGCAGATATCTTTATGAGATAAGGTTTCTGCCAAGTCCCTTCCCCAGGGGCTTGGCGGATTTTTTTTTGCGTTTCACAGGAAAGGGGCAGATAGTTTCTGCTTATCCTCATTTGTGATGAAATTGGGAGCGAGTGCAAATCCCCACCTTGTGCATGAGGGATTTTAGATGTATATTTGCAAATGAAACAAGCGTGGCTTTTACAATTGCCATGCGCATATGTATATATAATATAATAATGATGTATAGAGGCCGTACCATATTAAACCTGTTTTGCATTCTGTGTCTGGGTCTTGTCCTTGTGTCGTGCACTCAGGACAATGTGCACATGCCAGAGATAGAGCAGAAGGAAGAAGCATGGGAAACCTACACCCAGGAGTTCCCTGGCAAACTATCCACCACCGTGCCTCTGGTGCAAGAGTATCTGGAGGGTCCTGTGCTGAAGGACATGACCATAAGGCTGAAGGATTTCCACATAGAGCACTCCGGTCATGTCATTATCTGCACCGAGGCCTTTGACGTGGACGACCCCTTCGTCTCCACCCTCCTGGGCAAGGCCATCAGTATTGGTGCCATGGAAATACCGCAGGTGGAATATGCCGCCTATCCCTCGGGAGGAGGGCATCTGAAGCACGAAGGCTTCGACATCCAGGCAGGCGAGTACCGCACCCGTGGCACGCTCTTCGGGGAGATAACCAAGGATGGCGCCCTGACCCTGACCCTGACCTACCGCCCCGGCACAATGCCGTTCGACATAGTGAGTGAGTTCAAGTAGAAACATACGTCAATAAGGTAAACGAAATGAGTCCCGTTGCGAAGGGCATCGCTTCGTGAAGCGAGGGCGAATGCAACACGAGGCGATGGGCAACGCATCACGAGGCATGCTGGCTGGCATACAATAACAACAATAACATAATAATAACACAATAACTATGAAGAAACTTTTCCTATCATTCATCGCTCTCTTGAGCATAGCATTGTTTTCGGCTTGCGAGTCAAAGGATAGCGTATCCGGCAAGGCCGAGGGTACATACATGACACACCGCACTACCAATATGGTTGGTTTGCCTCCACAGATACCTTTTACGCCCATAGAGGAAAACGTGAGTGTGAATATAAAGGCAGCCACCGATACCCATGTGAATATAACTATTCCCACAATGAGTTATGTGTTTGGTGGCCAGAATATGGTCATTCCTGATTTCACTATCAGCAACATCCCTGTTCTGGATGCTGGAGATGAGGGCGTAGTCATTGTCAATCACGAGTTCAAAGAGAATGTGGATGGCAAGACGGTAACTGGTACCCTGAAGGCAGAAATAGAACCCGATGGCGACCTGGACATGGAAGTAACTTTCAAGTATGGCACCATGCCCTTCGCCTTGAAACAGGAGTACGAATCTCTTCATGATTAAATGACCGTCCAAAGAAGCATACATCGAAATACCCTTGCACTCTGTCTGGCATCCCTCATGCTGGCAGGGTGCAATGGCATGTTTGACGGTATCTACGACGAGCCCGTGCGCGATGAGGCTCTGCAAATGGGATTCAACCCCACGGCACAGGAGGGCAGGTACACTCTCGTTCTGGACGCCCGCAACTATGACGAGTGGATATATCTGGACCTTCATCGCCTTGCTATAGAGCGGCACCCCATACCCACCGCCCTGACGGGAGAGTGGGACGGCAAGAGCGTGTGGGCAAGGTATAACGTGCAGGGCTCGCGCTACACCCTATTGGAAGAACGGCAGGTGGACGCGCAGGCAGAACCCGAGCAATGGGACCTGGCTCTGCATCATTTCGATGTGCGTACCAACGGGGGCACAGTGCTCCAGACGGGATACACATCGGTGGATGCCCTGCCCGAGGCATCTGCCTCTTTCTCCTCTGAGGAGTTCCGCTCCGACGAGTGGACACGCCACCAGTGCATTGTGGACTTCTCTGGCATGTTCGACTACAACATCTGGTACCAGGCATCGCCCGTCAACCTGGTGCTCTCGGATTGGGTGCGCATGGACTTCTCCACACCTCCGCCCAAGTACGAGGCCTCGCGCCGTGTCTACCTCCTGCGCATGCAGGACGGCACCGTGGCGGCTCTGTACATGAAAAGTTACATGAGCGAGGCGGGTACCAAGGGCATACTGACCATCGACGTGAAATATCCCTATTGAGAATCCTCTGTCATAAGGCCACATAACGAGAAAGCAGATGAAACGCTTCCTACACACCCTTTCCATCCTTTCCATTCTTTGGGGACTTCCCTCGGGCACTTGCCTGGCAGAAGGCTCAGAGGCGGACTCCGTGTACACGAACCATAGTATGGATGAACTGGTCATCACCGCCACCAGGACGCGCAAACTGCTGAAGGACTCTCCCATACTTACGCGTGTGGTAAACCGCAAGGACATAGAACTGGCAGATGCCACCGACCTGCGCGACCTGCTCCAGCAGGAACTTCCCGGTGTGGAGTTTACCTACTCCATGAACCAGAAACTGAACATGAACGTGGGAGGCTTTGCCGGGCAGAGCGTGCTCATCCTGGTGGATGGCGAACGCCTGGCGGGAGAAACCATGGAGAATGTGGACTTCAGCCGCATAGACATGAACAATGTGGAGCGCATAGAGATACTTCGTGGAGCGCAATCCGCCCTCTATGGCGCAGGTGCCGTGGGTGGTGTGATAAACATCATCACGCGTGGCGCTCAGGAACCGTGGTCGCTCAACCTCAATGCCCGTCTTGCCGACCATCGCGACCATCGCTATGGCGGTGTCCTGGGCCTGAAGCAGGGCAGGGTGGGGAATATGCTGGATGTGCAGTACACCTCGGTGGACAACTATACCGTGTGCATGGATTATGCCGACGAGTGCGATTTCAGACAAGTGTACGGTGG
>JAGBYI010000047.1 GCA_017628845.1 Bacteroidaceae bacterium | reverse complement strand
GAATCGTTATATTTGTGAGCAAGCTCAAGAAAACGATTCATTAACCTATAACAACAAAACAAGATTATGGAAGTATTGGAAGAAATTGGCGGCATGTTGGAAGACATCCTTATCCCTATCAGCATCTGTGTAATAATGCCCATCACAATGGTGTGGCTCCACATGAGGAGCAAGAAACATGAGTCGGACAACAGAACGGGTATAGTGCTGGCTGCCTTGGAGAAGAATCCAAACATCGACCTAGAGGAGTTGATACAGAAGATTACGCCAAAGAGTGCAACTCTGAAGGAGAAATTACTGAAGAAACTAATGTGGGGCAGTGTTATCTCTGCTATCGGTATTGGTTTTCTGGGTTATGCCCTATATATGGACTTCGTAGGTGGCATGCTTGTAGAGGATTTGGTAAGGTCTTACTTCTGCGGTGGCATTACCATGCTCATAGGTATGGCCATACTGCTTGTCTTCTTCATCAGCAAGAGGATGCTGGCAAAGGAACTGGAAGCTGAGGCCAACAAGAAATAACCGTCTGTTGCGAAGCAAAAAACATGAACAGAGAGGAGTTCATAGCACACATACGGGGCGAGCAGGAGCAACTGAGGCGATTCCTGCTTGCCCTATGCCTGGGTAACCGCGATGAGGCTGACGACATAGCGCAGGAAAGTCTTGTCAAGGCCTATCTTTCCTCCAGTGGGTATCGGGATGAGGGCAACTTCACCTCCTGGATCTACAAGATTGCATACCGTACGTTCCTGGACCACAAGAAAGCAGGCAGATGCAACCTGCCGCTGGAGATGGCGTCCTCGCTGACGGATGCTTCAACCTTGGCAGACAATACGTTCCGTTACCAGGAACTGTACATGGCCTTGAACGAACTGCAACCCAAGGAGCGCACCTCCATTCTGCTTTTCTACATAAAGGGATACTCCGTACGTGAGATAAGCAAGATAATGGAATGCAGCGAGGATGCGATAAAGAAACAATTGTCCAGAGGACGCGAACACCTGAAAGACAAATTGAAGAAATGATGGAACAGAAAGATACATTACAGGAACTGTTCAATGGCTATACACCAGGTTTTGGACAAGAAGACCTCTTCATGCAACATCTGGAAAAGAAACTGCAAGCCGTGGAGTACATCAAGCAGATGCAGGACAGGCAACTTAGGCGCTATCGCTATGCCATAATAGCAACCTTCCTGATGGGCGTGATAGTAAGCGGAGGCCTGCTTGTCTACATTATGGACAATCCCATTGGCCAACCGACCTTCTCCTTCGGCATACACTCCATGCCTTTCCTGTTCCTGGAGCAGAACAGTCGCATGATATCACTCACAGGCCTGGCTTTGCTGATGGGTGTAGGCATAGTGGTTATTATCACCCTATGGCAGGAACTTGCAAGCATGCATGAATTGTACGGAAAACGGAAAACGGACTTGCCTTGTTGATGAGCGCCGGCGAATAATAACGAAGAAAGTTTAACGACAAAGGAAAGGCACAGGACCTGAAAATGTAGGGTTCTGTGCCTTGTGTGTCCAATATTTAAGGAGTATGATGTATGCACTAAAAAGCACCATTATAGTAACTCTGGGTAATGTAGGGCGAAGGTTCGTAGTAGGCACTACAATTGTAGTTGTCCAGTGTTTCGCATATAGGACTGGCGTAAACCCGAAGAATGGCATCGGGATATTCTTCCTCTGTCTTTTGAGTAGCAAGTATCAGTCGCTTGTACACCTTTGCCATTTGGGTAGTAGTGGGTATGCTGGTACATAGTTCGGGATCAACATCTTTCACGTCATACGAACCTTCTGACAGATTATACTCATCTATCCAATCCGACTCCACTGCCAATGGATTTTCCGAATGGAGCACGTCAGCCAAAGATAGTTTCTTGGCTATTTCGTCGCGCCCCATGGCATTGGCAACGTATTTATTGGGTTGCTTCAGTCTGCGAGCTATACGCTCTATCATATAACAGACAAAATACAGGTCGTTAACCGTAACTTCGTCTTCGGGAAAAAACACATTCTTCATAGTGTGTGGTCCTTTATGAATTTCAGTGTAGCCAGCGATTTCTGCGAACAGAAGACTATCTGATGTGTAGGATATTTGAATTTTGTCAACTCCCAAAATGCATTGCGAGTAATAGTGCCTTCTATGAGGTCTTCCACATAATCCCAAATCTGGTCGTCGGCCATCGGGCCTTCCACAATATCATACTCGTGTCCAATACCACGCCGGCAATTAACAACAAAGTCTAACCATTCGTCTGTCATGATTGGAAATGTCTTTACATTCAGCGTATCATCAGGAGTATATTGATAGACAGACACTATGCTCCCTCCCCTTTTGGTAAGGGCCCATTTTCGAGCCTGTTTCTCTATCTTTGTACAATAGAATCCATACCCAAAGTCTTTATAGAACCCTGTTGTACGTATCTCTGGATTTACGACAGAGGTATTACTTCCGTGATATAAAATATAAATGCCATTCTGCTCCTGAACCATAGTATCGTTTACATTTACTCTGCTACAAAGATACGATTAAGTGAGTGAAATACCTAATCTATTTCAAATAATTCTCTTTTTATTCCCGCAACGGTAAACTTTTTTGTATCTTAGCAGTCAAATTAACGCTAACAAATATATAAGATATGAGACTGGAAGATTTTATGAATGCCTCGCCCGTGAACTTCTTCGCGGTGGAGACAATAAAGAAGTGCCTCACAGAGGCTGGTTACAAGGAGTGGAAGGCTGGTGAGCCTTGCCCCGAGGTAAAGAGTGGCGACAAACTGTTTTCAACAAAGAACGGTTCCGCCATTTTTGCTTTCCACATTGGCAAGAAGACTTTGGCCGAGGGTGGCATGCGCATCATTTCGGCACATTCGGACAGCCCCTGCTTCCGCGTGAAGCCCAATGCTGAGATAAAGTGCGAGGGCGGTTTGGTGAAACTGAACACCGAACTCTATGGCGGTGCCATCATGTCCACATGGATGGACCGTCCGCTGTCCCTGGCAGGCCGCGTGGTGCTGGCCGGTGAGAGCATGACGGAACCCGTGGTGCGCCTGCTGCGCATTGAACGCCCCATACTGACCATTCCCAACCTGGCCATACACTTCAACCGTCAGGTGAACGACGGCGTGGCTCTGTCCAAGCAGAAGGATATGCTGCCAGTGCTGACAATCCAGCAAACGGTGAGCGATGAGCGTGGAGCGGTGAGCGGAAGCATACTGAAGGCTCTGATTTCGGAGGAACTGGGTGTTAAGGTCGAGGATATCCTGGACTTCGACCTATATCTGTACGACACCACTCCTGCCCAGTGCGTGGGCTTGCACGGAGAACTGATACAGAGCGGACGCCTGGACGACCTGAGCATGGTGCATGCTGGCGTGGAGGCTCTGCTGACCGATGCTGATACTCCCGAGGTGACAAAGTGCCTGGCCATCTTCGACAACGAGGAGACTGGCAGCCAGACGAAGCAGGGTGCCGGTTCGCCCTTCTTTGCTTCGCTGGTGCAGAGGCTGGTGGCAAGGCAGAGCGAGACCTGCGCTTCGCACTTCGAGGACTTTGCCATGTGCGTGGAGCATTCCTTCATGGTGAGCGCCGACAATGCACATGCATGGCACCCCAACTACAACGAGAAGTACGACCCCACCAACCATCCCGTAATGGGCGGAGGTCCCGTGATAAAGTACAACGCCAGCCAGAAGTACCTGAG
>JAGBYI010000046.1 GCA_017628845.1 Bacteroidaceae bacterium | reverse complement strand
AGGAAATCTTCGTTGTCTATGATACTTTGAAGATAAGGTATATTGGTTTTTCTTGTCTGAACGATATAGTTCTTGAGTGCGTTTTTGGTTATCTCGATAGCCGACTCTCTTGTCTTTCCGTGACATATCAGTTTGCTTATCATAGGGTCGTAGCTGTCGGATATCGTTGTCGGTCTGTCGATGCTGCTGTCTATTCTGACGCCGCGCATCTTAGGTTGATGGTAAAGAGTGACATCACCAGGAGCCGGCATGAAATTATTTTCAGGGTCTTCGGCATAGATACGACATTCTATGGCGTGGCCGTTAGCTATTATTGAATCCTGGGTGTAGCCCATCACCTTGCCGCGTGCTATGCGAATCTGTTCTTCCACGATGTCGATGCCTGTCCTTTGTTCTGTGACTGGATGTTCCACCTGGATGCGGGTGTTCATCTCGAGGAAGTAGAAGTTATGGTTCTCATCGAGTATAAACTCCACAGTGCCGGCGTTTTTGTAGTTCATCGACTTGCAAATTGCGACGGCTGTCTCGCATATCGCCTGACGTCTTTCTTCTGTCAATGTTGGAGATGGAGACTCTTCTATCACCTTCTGATAACGACGTTGCACTGAGCATTCACGTTCGTAGAGATGGATGACATTGCCGTGATGGTCGGCAAGCACCTGCACCTCGATATGGCGAGGGTTTCTGATATATTGTTCGATGAAAATCTGACCGTTGCCGAAATATTTCTCAGCTTCGCGGGAAGCCTGTTCGAGAGAGAGATGCAGTTGCGATGCGTTTTCTACTATATGCATCCCTTTGCCGCCGCCGCCAGCAGAGGCTTTTATGAGAACGGGATACGGGAGGGCGGCGGCATGAGCCTCTATTTCTTCAAGACTGCCCACCATGCCCCACACGACAGGTATGTCGTTCTCTATCGCAAACTGACGCGCTCTTATCTTGTCGCCCATCAGTCGCATCGACTCGGCATCAGGTCCGATAAATATCAGGTTGTTGGCTCTACATGCCTCTGCAAACTCGGCATTCTCCGACAAAAATCCGTAACCAGGATGTATGGCATCGGCACCGGCATCTAAGGCAGAGTCAATGATTTTCTGTATGTTGAGATATGTGTCTTTAAGAGTGCCACCACCAAGAGGACGAGCCTCATCGGCAACACGACAATGCAAGGAATCAGCATCATTATCAGCGTATATGGCAACAGAATTTATGCCCAGCTTCTTTAAAGTGCTGATGATACGAACAGCAATCTCACCTCTGTTCGCGACTAATATCTTATGTATTTTCTTCGAAGGCATAATATGGTTACAAAGGTAAGAAAAAACTTTGAACCTTTGACCCGAAACTGAGAAAAAAAACTAAGGCTATTGGCTGTTGGCTGTTGAACTAAATTCAATGTTCAAGAGCCACTTTTGCAATATTGATATTTCCTTCAATATCTTTCACTACCAAGATATACATTCCTGAAGGAAGAACTCCCATATCTATTTCATTAGTATTGAATCTGCCTACATTCTGCCCTTGCATATTATAAATCT
>JAGBYI010000045.1 GCA_017628845.1 Bacteroidaceae bacterium | reverse complement strand
GCGTCCGTGCTCGTCCACATTGGTGTTTTCCTTGAATTCAGCCATAAAATGTGTATTTATATGGTTCAACGTAGCAGGTTCGTGCGCCCCTTACTTCTTGGCGTTCTTGTTGTTGTTGTTTCTGTTGCGAGGACCGGGCATGAAGGGGTTCTGTGTCTGCTGCTGCTCCACCTCGGGCATCTGTGCACGCAGGTCGGTAACCACCATGTCGCCGGGCTTCAGGCCGCTCTTCACCTCGGTGAGCATGCCGTTTGTCACGCCTGTCTCCACGGGCACTGCCTTGTATGTGTTGCCCTGGCGCATCCACACCTTGCTCTTGCCCTGGCAATCCTCTATGGTTTCGCCGTCGTTCAGCATCATCTCGCGGGGAGTGAAGCGCAGAGCCTTTGAGGGAACTGCCACCACGTCCATAGTCTCCATGGTGAAGATGGTCACGTTGGCGGTAAGTCCGGGCTTCAGTTTGAGGTCGTCGTTGGGAGCTGAGATTACCACCTCGTATGTCACCACGTTGCTCTCTGCCGTTGCCTCCTGGCGCACCTGCTGAACGCTGCCGTTGAACACCATGCTGGGGAATGCGTCCACGGTGAAGCTTACACGCTGGCCCTCGCGCACCTCGCCTATGTCGGCCTCATCCACGTCGGCAATCACACGCATCTGTGTCAGGTCCTGAGCAATGTTGAACAGGGTGGGGGTGTTGAAGCTTGAAGCCACCGTCTGTCCCTCTTCCACCTCCTTGCTCAGCACCACGCCGTCGATGGGGCTGGTGATGGTGGCATAGCTGAGGTTTGTGCGGGCCTTCTTCACGTTCTCCCTGCGCTGGATTACGCTCTGTTCCGACTGGTGGTAGGAGAGGCGAGCCTTCTCGTAGTCGTTGGCAGAAACGAGGCCCTTGTCGTACAGGTTCTTGTATCTGTCGTGATTGGTCTTCTGGTATGCCAGGTCGCTCTCGGCACTGCGCAGCAGGGATGTTGCGCTCTCCAGTTCGGAGATGAGGTTGGTGCGGTCAAGTTCGGCAATCACCTGTCCTGCCTTTACCACGCTGTTGTAGTCAACGTAGAGCTTGCTAACGATACCAGACACCTGTGTACCCACCTGCACGCTGGTTACGGGCTCTATGGTACCAGTGGCGGTTACGCTGGTGGTGATGTCGCCGCGTGTCACCTCGCCCTCGGTGTATTCGAATTTAGGTCCGCTCTTGCATGCAGAGAGCATGGCAATGGCGCACATAGATGCGATGAAAGTCTTTTTCATATCTTTTCTTTATGTTTTTTGAGTCTTTTGTGTGTTGGGTTTTGGGGAGTGGTGTGTCTCGGGGGGCTTAGAGAGTCAGTTCCTCGCCCTGGTAGAACTTCAAGAGCTGCAGGTTGAGCAGGAAGGTGTACTTGCTCTGCAGCTTGTCCTGTTCGGCAGAGAGCATGTTGTCGCGGCTCTGCAGCACGTCCACCACGGTCTTGAGGCCGTTCTTGAACTGCTCGTCCACCAGTTCGTAGCTGGTCTTCTGGCTCTGGCACTTTGTCTGTGCGGAGATGAACCTGGCCTGTCCGCTCACGGCATTCAGGTGGAACTGCTGTATGCTGCTCGACAGGTCGTTCTTCTTGTCCTCCAGGTCCAGCTGTGCGGTGGTCTTCTGCAAGAGCGCCTTCTGCTTGTTGGTGCTTGTGCGGCGCTGGTCCCAGATGGGCACGCTCAGGCTCACCGATGCGTTCATGTTCAGGTTGTTCTTCATCTGCTTGCCCACACCGTTTGAGCTTGCCGTGTTGTGGCTGTCCGAGATGCCTGCATTCAGGCCTATGGTGGGGTAGTAGCCGCGCTTGGCAATGTTGTACTGCAGTTCGGCACTCTCTATGCTCTTCTCGGCGCTTCTGATCTCTGGGCGTGAGAGCAGTGCCTGGGCATACACCGCCTCGGCTGCTGGGATGATCTCCGAGGAAATGGCCTCGTCCGCCGGCACCTCGCCCGTAACGTCAAACTCGGCGCTCATGTCCAGTTGCAGGAGGTTCTTCAGCTGGCGCTTGAAGTTCAGCACCTGTGTGCCGCTGTTCACCACATCGTACTGTGCGCTACCCAGCTGTGCCTCCAGCTGTGCCAGGTCGGCCTTGGACATCTGTCCCTCCTTGTAGAGCTCCACGCCACGGTCATACTGCTCCTTGGCGGTCTTGGCCAGCGACTGGTTCACCTTCTGTGCCTCCAGGGTGTACATTATCTGCACGTAGATCTGCACTATCTGCTCCTGGATGTTCAGTTCGCTCGTTTCGGTGTTCAGCTCGATAATCTCGTTGGCCACCTCCTGAGCCTTCACGTTCTTGTGGTTGATGCCTCCGTTCCACACCGTCCAGTTCATGTTTATGCCATACGAACTGCTCATGGTGGTGTTGGGCGTAGTCACGATCTCGCCGTCCACGTCGCGGTAGGTGTCGGCATCCTGTCCGGGTCGGTAGCTGACGCCATGGTTGGTGCTGAAACTGAGCGAGGGCCACAGTACGCTCTTGTTTTGCTTCAGGGTAGCCTCGCCGCTTTCCTCATTGACACGGTTCTTGCGGATGGTGATGTTGTTCTGCAGCGCATGCTGTATGCAGTCGCGCAGTGTCCAAGGCTCTGCCCATGCTCCCAGGGAGCAGAGCAGCGAAATGCCTAAAAATGTTTTGCGTAACATTGTATCTGTTTGTTTTTTGGTTTTATCTGTTTTTTTTCCTCGTGGGATAATCGGTGCAAAGATATTAAAAAAAATACGACTTTGCCTCTCTATTTATATTAAATAGTGTGTAATCCGCTATATTTGTTTGCCGCCATTGTCCGCAGGGTGGGGTGGTGGCACGTCTTTTTTAGACAGTCAATGGGTGGCTTGGTTTAATGTCTCAACTCAATATCACTTGCAGAAGCACGCTCCCCTTGTCTTTGTCGTGGTGCGAAAAATGTTTACACCGATAAGTGTGTGTTTTCCGGACTTTGGGGACGATGTATTGTTGGCGGACGGGCGACGTGTCAAATCAAGGTCGTCCTCACTTTGTCGGCAGAGCCACGTCACGATGTCCTTTCCTCTGCGATACGAGCCCCCGGACAACATGTCAGGTGGCGTGTCGCGCGGGTACTTCTTGCTTTGTATATGCTTGATTTGTAGCAACATAGCAGGGGTATTGCAAGGCACAGCCATTGCCCCAGCTCCAACTCCTGGCCTAACAAACGCCCGTGGCAAGGGAGTCTTACGGATGGAGTGGGAAGTTGAAAAATAATAACACCCACCAAACCATGTCCATGCATGCACGAATAAATTAACTGAAAACTGAGCTAACTGAGTCGTCCCCGTCTGTCGGCACATAGCTCAGTTAGCTCAGTTTCAGTAATTCTTTTTCGCAATCACCCTGCCCCCTGCTTCTGCAAAGAAATTTTATATTATATATATTTAAATATATATAATATAACTAATTATTTAGTAAATATCATCCTTTCATCTTCTTCTCCTCCATCTACTCGCTCGATGCCTCCAAAGGTGCCTTGCGAAATAAAATTAACCGAAACTGAGCTAACTGAGCT
>JAGBYI010000044.1 GCA_017628845.1 Bacteroidaceae bacterium | reverse complement strand
GTAGCAGGTCCTCTGCATCCTGCTGGTTTCCCGTCAGCCCGAATGCCACACGGTATAGCATCCTGTGATATGGCATGAAGCGTTGTTTAAACTCCTCTGCATTCATCATTCTGCTGATTTGAACTCAATAGACTTTGTTTCGCTAACTGATAGGATTTGCAACAGTTCCTCCACAGTAAAGTCTCCTGCTACATGGATTATCATGCTCGTGCTCTTGTTTTCCAGAAAAGTTTCCAACCTGATGATGGCATCGCTCACTCTTCCGTCCTGCTCTATGCCATAGTATTGTTGCATTGGAAATAATGTCCAGTTCTCGCTGAGCATGTTGTCTACATTGAACTTCTTCTCATAGAGTTGCTTGTATCCGTCCACATTCTTGATATTCTCAGTGAGAGCCTCTTTCTGTTGGTCGTTAAGGCTTACCTGTACATATTCCACCTTGATTAGCCGTTCTGTCGAATCAAACAATTTTGGGTTGGTGTACTTTTCTTTTTTTGCCTTCTTCTTCACTTCCTTGGTCATGTTTTCGTATTTAGCACCATCCAGTTTTCTGTACTGCTTAATCAGAAAGGATGCATCTTGTGCAAAGGCAAAGCATGTTGCCATCAGCATAACCATTGATAGGATAATCTTTTTCATGTTCGTGTCTGTGTTTTTAGTTTGATTTTCCGCTCGGTTCAGTATTGTTTTGTGTATGAATTAGCAATCGGACATTATTGCATAAAGGTCATCTTTCTTAAATTTTCCCTTTAGGAGGATGAGTGCGCAATCGTCTTCGCCGGTGGTGAGGATTATGAATTCCTTGACGGTCTCGTTGTTCATTTTTGCGAGGATTTTGACATTATCACCGTCCTCCTTTGCCATAACCAGGGTCTCGTATTCGTTCAGGTTTAATTGTTTGATGCCTTGTACGAAGTCTGCTTTCGTTTCAGGAGTGCAGTCTTCCATGTCCAGTACCTTGACAGATTTAATGCCTTTGAGAAAATAAAGACTTTTGTCATTGTCCTCTTTCATGAATGTACGCATGAATTTTAAGGGCAAGGACGGAATGTTGATATATTCAGCACCTGCTTTTTCCTTGAATTGCTTGAATAGTGCATTGATGCTTTGTGCGAATGCGCCTTGGCAAACGAGAATCAGTGCCAATGTGGCGATAAACTTTTTCATATTCGTGTGTGTTTAGTTTGATGAATTTAAGTTCTCGTAAATTTACGTCTCTATATATACTAACGAGAACTGCAAGGCGCTTGTTACAAGAGTCTGGAGGATTTTCTATATTAGATGCAATGTTTTGCCTGTCCTCATATTAAGAGGATTGCAGTCCTTATAATATGAGGAGTCGGGTACTCATAGTAAGAGGACTGTCCTATGAACCGCAGAGCGTGTTTGTGCTCTACATATTCATTTTATTAATTGTCGCGGTATTATGTCAATTGCTCTGAAAACGTATTGATGTAGACAAACAGAATATTAACCTAAATCGCGATATGGGATAAAACAAGTCCCAATCGCATGAGGTACGGTTGGGACTTGTTGTGCCGTGTCAGCATTTATGGATATAGGCGATTATCTCATTATGGTCTTTTTGCCATTGATGATGTTAATGCCAGGTTGTGGTTTCTTAAGTGTTTGTCCATGTATGTTGTAAATAAATCCATTGCCACGAACCTCTGCATCTACGGTTCTTATACCAGTTTCATCGTCAGGCAAAACGATGGATAGGTTTTCAGGTGCTTCGGCATCGTCCAGGGACAGCCAGCTGCTATGTGCAGGCAGCGTGCGCTCGGTGGCTGAAAGCAAACGGAATGAAATCATGCCATTGGCGTCTACCAGTATGTAGGCCTTGTGCTCGGGAGCCACGGGGGCGGCAACGACACAGGGGCGCAGCTTGTTGGCGAAATACTCGCATCCTGCCTCGGTGATGACCATGTCTACGGTGGTGGCGGGAGCGGCCTTCAGCACAATGCCGGTATTGGCGGCAATGGTGGTGCCTGGCAATACGGCGCTCATGCCAACGGATGCGGTGGATGCATCATAGGCATCGGCAACATAGGCTACGCAACCCTCGGGAACGGTGGTTGCAACAGGAGCAGAGAAGGTGGTCCAACCGCTCTCGGGGATAGCAACGGGCAGGGAGAGAACCATTCTGTTGGCAAAGTCGTAAGAGGCCTTTGATGCGGCATCAGATGACGTGCCCAAGGTGTTGTATGCACCCAAATCGCTGGACAGGCAGATGTATTCCGTATTGTTGCTTATGATGTTGCACATGTCCAAGGTACCGCGCATGCTGGGTTCCAGGATAACGGGAGAGGTTGCCTCTGTGGACAATCCGGCACCATTTATATACATGCCACGCTCATAGGAAAGAAGAGCATTGTCTGCATAATAGAATATGGTATGGGCCTGTGGGGCGGAAGCCACACCGTGGGCATCGGCACTTGCATCGGCACAGAAGTAAAGTCCGCTCTCATTGTTGAAGAAGTGATAGAAGGCACCTGGCACGGGAACTCTCTCCACGGGAATCTCTATTGTCTCGCTCACAAGGTGTACATTTCCCTGAATAGGATCCTTTGACAGGGGGGCATAGCCCTTGGGCATGTATGCCTCGTCCAGAACGGAGGGATATGCAGAGCCACAAGCGAGGGTGAAGGTCTTGGTGCCTACAACAAGGCCACGATAGTAGTAGTTGTAGGTTACCTTTCCGCTCTCGCCCTCCTTCAGGCTATTGTCTACGAAAGTGTCTATCTTCCAGAACGAGGAACCGTTGCCCGAGCTGTGTGCAAAGAGGCGTGCCTTGGTAGTATTTGAGACATTGTTGTTGATGGCATAGCCCGAGGTAGAATTATAGCATATTGCTACATATCCAGAGATTGTATTTGTATCAAAGGCCCACTTGGTCTTGGACGTGCTGAGAATAACCTCTGTACCACTATTGCCATTGGCGGCATAGAGATACTTGTCACTGACGTTGCTCTTGATATAATAGGTATTGCTACCAGAAGCAGTCTCCTCCAAGGTGAAGGAGGTGCACTTGCTTCCCTGTCCGTTGAGCACGCCGTTCTCGTCGGCCAAGTAACGGCCACGGTCGGCAGCATAGTTGGTGAAGGTAACAACACTGCCATCAGAAATGGTGGGAGCAGGAGCCTGACGGGGCACATAGTCCTTCATCCAGTGACGTGCATAGATGTACTCGCCAAGGTCCAGCATCTTGGTGTCCACGGTCATGCGGCGAACAAAACTGTTCCAGTTCTTCTGCTCCTGAGGTGTCCAGCCTGCCTCGGCAATGCACATGAAGCGTGGCAGGGCGGCATACTCGAGATACTCGTTGCTGCTGACGTGCTCTGTCCAGAAGGTTGCCTGGACACCGATGTAGTACTTGGCTTCCTGGGCACTGACGTTGGCGGGAACGGGAACGTAGTTATAGGTAGAAGCGACATTGTCACCGCCATATCCAGCACCTGTAGGTTCACCGTAATCGTTGCTCTGGCGGCGGTTGATGTAGTAGCATCCGCTGCCCCACTCCGTGATGATGGCATTCAGGCCCAGAGAGGCGGCCTTAGCGGCACCTGATTGGCAGGGGTTCCAGCACATGATAGTGGCACCAGACTTCTTCATGAGTTCCAGGTCAGCACCGTTGTCAGTTATACTTTCGTTCCAGCAGAATATCTTCTTGCCCAGTGTGCCAAGGTGCTCGTTTATCTCACGGATGAACTCTGTCTGCAAGGCACGGTAACTGGTCTTGCCCAACTCCTTGAGCTTAGCCTGGCAAAGGGCATTGCTCTCCCATTGGGTTGTGGGACATTCGTCGCCGCCGATATGGAAGTATGGATAGGGGAAGATGGCACACAACTCGGTGATGATGTTCTTGGCAAACTGCACGGCCTCGGGATTGGCCACGTTGAGCACATCCTGGCTGACACCGCCGGTTATCCATACCTCGGGGGCACGGTCGGGGTGGCAACAGTATTCGGGATAGGCATGCAAAGCAGCGACGAAATGACCGGGCATGTCAACCTCGGGCAGAATGTCTATGTGGCGCTCGGCGGCATAGCGCACGACGTCCTTCATCTCCTCCTGGGTGTAGTAGAAGGGACCGTATTTGCGATTTGTCTGTGCACCGGAACCTGTCCAATAGGTGTGGCCGTTCTCCTCAACCTTGGTGATAGGGGTGTCGTAACTGCTACGGCGCTCGGCACCAATGGTGGTGAGCAAGGGATACTGCTTAATCTCGGCACGCCAGCCCTGGTCGTCGGTCAGGTGCCAGTGGAAGACGTTCATCTTGTAGATGGCCATCAGGTCTATCATCTTCTTGACTTCGTCTATGGTAAAGAAGTGACGGCTGACGTCCAGCATGAAGCCACGGTAGGGGAAACGGGGCTCGTCGTCGATTCTTGCCACGGGAAGCGCATAGGTGATGCCAGCCTCGCCGGCCTTGCCCAGTATCACATTGGGAGGCAACAGGCGCATGAGGGTCTGCATGGCATAGTAGGCGCCCTTGGCCGTGGAGGCCTCTATGGCAACACCGTCTGTGGTGATGTCCAGCACGTAGCCCTCCTGGGCGATGTCCTTGTTCTCGGTGATGGTGATGTCGGTATCTCCGTCGGAAGGCTGGCATGAGAGTGATGTGGCCTGGTTCATGGTAGAGATAAAGCGTGCCACGTCGGCCACAAGTTGGTTCTGGGTATCGCTGTCCGAGAAACGTCCCACACCAACGGTGAAGCCCTGCTTCAGGACGAACTCGCCATCGCTAACTACCGCCGACTTGGGGGCAGGCACAAGGCTTAGGGTTCTGAAGGTCTCTGCCTTGACATTCTCAGCCTCATAGATTTTCAGGCGGCGCGAACCACTGGGAGTGGTAGTACCTGTCCAAGTGGTGGGATTGGAACCATTGGCGGTCATGTCAATGGCTTGACCATTTGCATTAAGTATGGTCACATAACCATCTGAGCCAAAGTGTATTGCATTCACCTGTTCATTAGCGCCTGTAGTTATGGCACTGCCGTTGCTGGAACCCAGGTTCATCTTGTTGCCTGTACCTGCATTGACAATCACCCACTTGCCGTCCATGGACGTCAGTGTCCAGATGTGGGCTCCTATATCCTCGCTCTTTTCGGGGAAGGATGCACTGCCCTTTACCTGCGAACCGTCGTCGTAGAGATAGTACTCTCGGCTGCTCTGGTCAATACCCGATATTATATAATAGGTATCGGCCTGAACACTGCTCTTCACCTGCTTGCCCTTGGTGGCGGCAACCAGACATTCAGAAGTAAACACTTCCGCCCTGGCAAACAAGCTGGTTGCCGCCAGAAGCATTAACAAGAAATAGTTTTTCTTCATAATTAGAAAATATGTTTAGGGATAAAATATTAACGTCTCTCGTGCCGTGCCCACTTGCCTCGTGATGTAAGGGGCATCGCATCGTGTCGCAAGGGGCATCGCATCACGAGGCATGAAGCCTCGCCTCGTGTGGCGTTTTTGGGCGCCTATATTGTATGCTCTTTATGGCCCCGACCACTATTTGCGTACCAGCAGGACGACATTCTCCACATGCTGGGTGTGTGGGAACATGTCCACTGGCTGGATGTGCTCCACACGGTATTGCGCATCAAGGAGCTGCAGGTCGCGTGCCTGGGTGGCAGGGTTGCAACTTACGTAGACAATCCTGTCGGGGTTGGCAAAGAGTATGGTGTTTACCACATCCTCGTGCATACCGGCACGTGGGGGGTCGGTGATTATCACGTCGGGGCGTCCGTGCTTTTCTATAAATTGCTTGTTCAGGATGTCCTTCATATCGCCGGCATAGAAGAGGGTGTTGTCTATGCCGTTCAGTTCGGAGTTCACCTTGGCGTCCTCTATGGCCTCGGGCACATATTCAATACCTATGACCTGACGGGCCCTCTTGGCCACGAAGTTGGCTATGGTACCGGTGCCGGTATAGAGGTCGTAGACAAGTTCGTTGCCCGTAAGCCCGGCAAGGTCGCGTGCTACCTTATATAATATATAAGCCTGTTCGGTGTTTGTCTGATAGAAACTCTTGGGTCCCACCTTGAAGCGCAGTTCCTCCATGTGCAGGAAGATATGGTCGGTACCCGAATAGGTGTGCACGGGCAGGTCGCCAAAGGTGTCGTTGAACTTCTCGTTGTTCACCCACAGGAGCGAGGTAACCTCGGGATAGTTCTGTTTGATCCACTCCATGAGGTCCATGGCCTGCTTGTGCTCCTGCTCTGTCTTGATGCAGAACTGCACCAGCAGCATAACCTCGCCGCTATTGCTCAGTCGGAGCATGATGCTGCGCATAAGTCCCGTATGCTCTCGGGCATCGTGGAAGGCAAGTCCCTTCTCGTAGCAATAGTCTCGTATGCCGTTGCGTATGCGGTTGTTCAGGGGTGCCATCAGGTGGCACTCCTCTATGGGCAGAATCTTGTCAAAGGCACCGCTGGCATGGAATCCCACCGCGCCGGGTGCATCCTCGGGAATCTCGGTTACATAGGGGGTAAGACCCTCGGGATGCTGGTCGGCAAACACTTTCCACACCTTGTTGGCAAAGCTGAACTCCACCTTGTTGCGGTACTCCTCCGTCTGTGCCGAACCAAGGATGGGCGAGCATTCGGGCAACTCTATCTTGCCGATACGGGTCAGATTGTCCATCACCTGGCGCTGCTTCCAGTAAATCTGCTGGTCATAGCCAAGGCATTGCCACTTGCAACCGCCGCACACGCCATAATGCGGACATACGGGCTTCTGCCTGTGCTCGCTCATCTTGTGGAAACGGAGCACGGTGCCCTCCATGAAATGGTGCTTCTTGCGTGTAACCCTAACGTCCACCACATCGCCTGGAACGGCGTATGGCACAAAGAGAACCATATTGTCTATACGGGCCAGTGACTTGCCCTCGGCGGCAACGTCCGTTATCTCTATTTGCTCCAAAATGGGGAGTTCCTTTCTTTTTCTTGCCATAATATATATAATGTTTGATGCAAAATTACACATTTTTATTGAATTTATTAAGCATTTACAAGGTCTTTTCAATATATATTGCTATATTTGCATGACGAGAAAATATAACTAACCCTATTAAATAACAAAATCACATGAGTCAGAAAAGAGTTTATACCTTTGGCAATGGTTTGGCTGAAGGTAAGGCAGACATGAGAAATCTGCTCGGTGGCAAGGGCGCAAACCTTGCTGAGATGAATCTGATCGGCGTACCCGTGCCTCCAGGTTTCACCATCACCACTGATGTATGTAACGAGTACTACGAGGTTGGCAAGGAGCAGGTTGTTGCTCTCTTGAAGGACGACGTAATGAAGGCCGTTGCTAACATCGAGACATTGATGAACTCTAAGTTCGGTGATGTTGAGAACCCCCTGCTCGTATCAGTTCGTTCTGGTGCTCGC
>JAGBYI010000043.1 GCA_017628845.1 Bacteroidaceae bacterium | reverse complement strand
TGTATGCGGTTGCGGCTGGTATCGCGCAGATGGTCCATCAGGAACTTGTCCACACGGACAGAGTTCTGTCCGCTATCTGCCACCACACGTCTGTGCTCGTAAAGTTCCGTCTGCCCACCTTCGTCCTCGATATTCTCCAGGTCTTCCAGGTCCTCAAAGTATTCTCCCTCGCTTACCATTCCGTTTCGGGTTCAAATTCGTATTCCACTTCCACCCCGTCTGCGCCGGACAGGCTATCCTCCGCCCATTTCTCGTCCTCGGAAAGACTGTTGCCCACTATCAGGACTATAGGTG
This sequence comes from Bacteroidaceae bacterium, assembly GCA_017628845.1. Lineage (GTDB taxonomy): Bacteria > Bacteroidota > Bacteroidia > Bacteroidales > Bacteroidaceae > Physcousia. Next base: position 22,376 of record JAGBYI010000043.1, on the reverse strand, counting down.
CATCGGCAGGCACTCTCTCGCCGGCACGAACCTCTCTGCCACGACACTTGACACCAAGAACCCAGTCCTTGTCGCCTTCTGCATACTCCTTGGGACCTATCTTGAAACCCATGGTGCGCAGCCTTATCTCAGCCTCGTAGACATCGCAGTTGTCAGCAATGTCAGGTATAGTCAGGGTGGGACCGCTGGTGGAGTTTATGGTCAGGTACACTTTTCGCCCGGCCTTCACCTCGGCTCCCGGATGCGGCTGCTGCATCAAAACCCTGCCGGGAGCAAGGTTGCGGTTGTAGCCCGAGTCGGACACAACGGCAATCAACTCGTGCTGCTCCAGCAACAATGCAGCATTGCTATGGTGCATGCGCGTCACGTCAGGCACCTGGATAACCTCTCCATGGCGGGTGTACACTTTGGTGCCATACCAAAAACCAGCGATTACCAGTACCACAAACAGGCACATGGCCAGGATGTTAGCACATACCACCGGGGCAAATATCTTTTTCAGGTTCATGCGATGTCTGGTTGATAATTATTTGTTTCCCATGCAAATTTACTAATAAGTAAGAACATCTCCAAATAAAGTACGTGAAATCCAGAAAAAAAGAAGAAGAAGCAAGGAAACCTTACTTCTTCTCTTATGTGAAAGCAATCTCTTGCTTACTTGCCATGCTTCTCGTCAGAAACGGTCAGCTTCTTGCGACCCTTAGCGCGGCGGCTTGCCAATACACGACGACCATTGGCAGTAGTCATTCTCTGACGGAAACCATGCTTGTTAGCACGGCGGCGGTTAGAGGGTTGGAATGTTCTTTTCATAGCTATGTTTTGTTTTTATCTGTTTCACACCATGGGTTTCGGGGTGCAAAATTACATACTTTTTTGTAAATGACCAAACCTTTCTGGCTTTTTTCTTGTTTTTTGCTTGAAATGTTGTACCTTTGCACGTGAAATAATAACACTACCATAGTGTTGACATGCAAGAAAACATCCATAATAATTAAACGTTAAACATATGATTAACTCACAAGACATTAAGAAGGGTACTTGCATCCGCATGGATGGCAAACTGTATTTCTGTATCGATTTCCTGCACCGCAAGCCCGGTAAGGGTAACACCATCATGAGCGTTACCTTGAAGGACGTAGTGAACGGTGGCGTATTGGAGCGTCGCTTCAACATCGGTGAGAAGCTGGAGGATGTACGCGTTGAGCGCCGTCCCTACCAGTATCTCTATGCCGAGGGCGAGGACTTCGTTTTCATGAACAACGAGACCTACGAGCAGGTGAACATTCCCGCTGACCAGATTACAGGTGTGAAGTACATGAAGGAGGGCCAGAATGTGGAAGTTGTGACCGACGCAAGCACAGAGACCATCCTGTATGCCGAGTTGCCCGCAAAGGTTCATCTGGCAATCGAGTGGACAGAGCCCGGCCTGAAGGGTGATACCGCAACCAACACACTGAAGCCTGCCAAGCTGGAGACCGGTGCCGACATCCGTGTGCCCCTGTTTATCAACGAGGGTGAAATCGTGGAGGTTGATACCCGCGACGGCAGCTACCTGGGCCGCGTTAAGGCATAACGACTAACCTTCCTTATATATAGCCCGAACCCCACGAACGGGTTCGGGCTAAAAGGATGGGAGAAATTGACCTTTAAATACATGAAATACTCCCTTATCATCCCCGTCTACAATCGTCCCGACGAGGTAGACGAACTGCTTGCCAGCCTGGAGGTGCAGACACTGAAGGACTTTGAGGTAGTGGTGGTCGAAGACGGCTCCACGATACCTTGTCAGAATGTTGTCAACGAGCACGCCTCCAGGCTGGCATTGCGTTATTTCCAAAAGGAAAACAGTGGTCCCGGTCAATCGCGCAACTACGGAGCCGAGCGTTCGCAGGGTGAGTACCTCATCGTGCTGGACAGCGATTGCGTCCTGCCTCCCGGATATCTGCAGGCTGTGGACGACGAACTTACCCGCAGACCATGTGATGCCTTTGGAGGTCCTGACCGTGCACACGAGAGTTTTACTCCCGTGCAGAAGGCCATCAACTACTCCATGACCTCCTTCTTTACCACGGGAGGCATTCGCGGAGGCAAGAAGAAACTGGACAAGTTCTATCCGCGCTCCTTCAACATGGGTATCCGTGCCGAGCTGTACCAGCGCTTGGGCGGGTTTTCTGCCATGCGCTTCGGCGAGGACATAGACTTCAGCATCCGCATCTTCAAGAGCGGAGCGTCCTGCCGTCTGTTCCCGGAGGCATGGGTTTGGCACAAGCGCCGCACCGACATGAAGAAGTTCTTCAAACAGGTGCACAATAGTGGCATTGCACGCATAAACCTGCTGAAACGTCATCCGGGGAGCATGAAACTGGTGCACCTCCTCCCTGCCGTATTTACCGCTGGCATGGCATGTCTGGCACTGCTCTTCGTGGCAGGTCTTCTGCTTGTGGGGGCAAACCTATATGGAATACATGGCGCTTCCAGTACAGGTGCAGACAACAGCATGCTCCATGTAGGCATGTTCCTTGGCTGCACAGCCATAGCATGTTCGCTCATACCTCCGGTACTATACTCTTTACTGATATTCTTTGACTCTCTGATACAAAACAAGTCATGTAAGGTTGCCCTGCTCAGTATAAAGGCATCCTTCATACAACTGCTTGGTTACGGCACTGGTTTCATTCGTGCATGGTGGTTGCGTTGCGTATGTGGGCGAAATGAGGAATTGCAGGCATTCAAGAACAATTTCTATCAGTAGGAGCATCGTCCAAGCAAAAAGTATAAGGCGTCATGAAGATAAAGGACTGGTCAAACGACGAAAGACCTCGCGAGCGTGTCATGGCTCTCGGCCCTGAGGCAGTGAGCAATGCCGAGCTTCTGGCCATACTCATCGGTAGCGGTACACCAGAGGTTACCAGCGTGGACCTCATGCGCAAAATTCTAAGTGAGCATGGCGACAGTCTCCGTGCCCTTGGTACGCTATCACGCCAGGAACTGGAAAAGTATAACGGCATAGGTCCTGCCAAGGCTGTAACCATACAGGCGGCTATGGAGCTGGGCAAGCGTCTGCTTCTTGAGACGAAGGGACCAAAGGCAAAGTTCGGATCTTCCTCGGATGCCCACGATTATTTCCGTGTAAAGATGAGCGACATGCCTCACGAGGAATGCCATCTGCTACTGCTTAACGTAAAGAACCAGTTCATGGGACATCACGTCGTAAGCCGGGGTGGTATATCAGAATCCTCAGTAGACATCCGTTTGGTTCTGCGCCATGCTCTCATAGCAGGAGCTCCCAATCTCATACTTGCTCACAATCATCCGAGCGGCAATCCTATGCCAAGTCGCCAGGACGATGACTTGACAATGCGTCTGCAGAAGGCTTGCCAAACCATGGGTCTTCGTCTGCTGGACCATATCATAATAGGAGACGATACCTATTACTCCTATGCCGACGAAGGAAGGATGAACGGGTGAGCGGGTGAGCGGATGAGTGGTGAGCGGATGAGCTGGAAAGTTAATATTCAGAACATTCAGAGGACTCTGAGTATTCCGAGGACTCCGGTCACCGCCCAGCAAGATGCCTGCCTAAAATAAAACAATACAAAACACAATGGATAGCAATAATATACAAGACACCTTGTCCATAGAGGAAAGAGCAGTGGAACTGCTAAAGACGGTCTTCGATCCGGAAATCCCCGTCAACGTCTACGACCTTGGCCTTATCTACCGTATAGAGGTGAAGGATGACAATAAGACATTGGAGGTGGATATGACCCTGACAGCCCCCAACTGCCCTGCCGCAGACTTCATCGTGGAGGACGTGCGTCAGAAACTGGAGTGTATCGGAGGGCTGGAGCGTGTAGACGTGAACCTGGTGTTCGAACCCGAATGGACCAAGGACATGATGACCGAGGAGGCTAAGATGGAACTTGGTTTCCTGTAGGGCACACATTACATAAATACTATATAGGAACCTTTGAAATGAAGAAGATCTATTTCCTCAGCGATGCCCATCTGGGCAGCCGTGCTTCGGCTGACAACCGCGAGCGGGAGAAAAGGCTGTGCCGTTTCCTTGACTCCATTCGCCAGGACGCCTCTGCTCTGTATCTGCTGGGCGACATCTTTGATTTCTGGTTCGAGTACCATAATCTTGTGCCCAAGGGCTACACACGATTTCTGGGCAAGTTGTCGGAACTTGCCGACGAGGGCATAGAGATACATTTCTTCACAGGCAACCACGACATGTGGGCCTTCAACTATCTGAGCGAGGAGTGTGGCGTTGTCCTGCACAGCGGTCCCATGGAAATATCCCTGCCCTCCCTATCCGGCAACTCTATTGCCGCTTATGTGGGACATGGCGATGGGTTGGGCGATCCAAGCCGTGGATTCCGTTTCATACGGGCCATTTTTCATTCCCGCACTTGCCAATGGCTTTTCCGTAACATCTTTCCTGCCGACTGGGGTATGGAGTTCGGCCTGCGTTGGGCCAAGTCTAGCCGTATGAAGCACAGCAGGAATGCCGTGGCAGAGAACGGTGATACACTTTTTGTTTCCGAAAACGGAGAAATAAGCAATGCCCTGGGCGATGTCCTTTCACGCAACATAGAAACCGAAGAACCCTTCCAGGGCGAGGTCAACGAACCCTTGGTAATTTTTTCCAAGCAGTATCTTCACGACCACCCCGCCACGTCCTTCTTTATTTTTGGCCACCGGCATATAGAACTTGACCTCATGCTATCCCGCCAAGCACGTCTGCTCATCCTTGGCGAATGGATAAGGAAGTACACCTATGCCGTATGGGACGGAGAAACTATGCTTCTGGACAACTATGAAAATTAACGATTGTCGCATATAGCGAGCATAACAAAAACGCAAGATGGGATGGTCCTTGGGACTGTCCCTTTTTCTTGGCCAAATAGGGTGTTGTCATTTCTAAAGACACGATGTTTTGGCAGATTAATCCGTTTATGATACACTGGTATAGGTTTTTACAGATACAATGCGAAAAAGTAACAGAGGCAAACACTCTTTGTTACAAATAAAACGTATATTTGCAAGTAAATTAAATAACACCGGGTCATCACCGGCATATAAGAAATATACTGATGCAACTGAAAGACACCCCGTTCGTGGACCTGATGCAGAAGCGCATCTGCAACGTATTGCTCATAGCCAATCCCTACGATGCCTTCATGCTGGAGGACGACGGACGCATAGACGAGAAGATATTCACGGAATATGCCAAACTGGGTCTTCGATTCCCTCCGCGCTTCATACAAGTGTCCACAAAATCCGAAGCAAGGAAGAAGATGCTCTATGGCGACATAGATCTGGTAATCTGTATGCCGGCGGCAGAAAACAACGATGTGTTTGACATTGCACGTAGTGTAAAAAGTCATAATCCCAACATACCCATAGTGGTACTCACCCCATTCAGTCATGGTGTGACACGACGAATCAAAGACGAGGACCTTTCCGCCTTTGAATACGTTTTCTGCTGGCTTGGCAATACCGAACTACTGCTCAGCATCATCAAACTCATAGAAGACAAGATGAATCTGGAGCACGACATACGTTCAGCCGGTGTGCAGATGCTTCTGGTAGTGGAGGATACAATCCGTTTCTACTCCAGTATCCTTCCTAACCTATACCAGTACATCCTGAACCAATCGCTTGCCTTTGCTACCGAGGCGCTGAACAGTTCTCTGGAAACGTTGCGCATGCGTGGCCGCCCTAAGATAGTTCTGGCCAGAACCTACGAGGAGGCCTGGGGACTGTACGAACAGTTTGCAGACAACACTCTGGGCGTTATTTCCGACTGCCGCTTCCCTATTTACAACAACAGTACACAGAAGGACGAGATGGCGGGGTTCAAACTGCTCAGTTGCATACGTGCACGAGACCCATACATCCCGCTGATAATGCAGTCCAGCGAGGCAGCACGCGAAGAACTAGCATGGAAATGCGGAGCCAACTTCATAAACAAAAATTCAAAACTACTCAATGTGGAGATACGAGACATCCTTAGCCGCTATTTCGGTTTCGGAGATTTCGTGTTCCGCGATCCTACCACTATGAACGAGGTGGCGCGCATACACAACTTGAAAGAACTGCAGGACAATATCATGACCCTGCCCATAGATTCCCTACAGTACCACCTGCGCCACAATAACGTCAGCCGCTGGCTTTCCAGCCGTGCCCTTTTTCCCATTGCCGAGTTCCTGAAAAAGATAACCTGGGAGAAGGAGAAGGACGTGGATGTACACCGCCATATAATCATGGATGCCATCGTAGCATACCGTAAGATGAAAAACCAGGGTGTTGTGGCAGTATTCCAGCGGGAAAGGTTCGACCAATACTCAAACTTCGCACGTATCGGCGAGGGATCGCTGGGAGGAAAAGGCAGAGGCCTCGCTTTTCTTGACCGAATGATAAAGAAGGTACGCGAGGAAGAGATTGAACTTGCAGAACTGCTACATATACCGAAGACATTGGTTCTCTGTACCGACATCTTTGACGAATTCATGGACACGAACGACATGTACGGTGTGGCCATGGCAAACATTTCAGACGAAGAAATGCTATCGCACTTCCTGCGTGGTCGTCTGCCACAAAGGTTACTTGCCGACCTGGAGGTGTTCATAGACGTAGTGAAGAGTCCCTTGGCAATCAGAAGTTCATCGTTGCTCGAGGACAGTCACTACCAGCCCTTTGCCGGCATATACTCCACCTATATGATACCGTACGACGAGGACAAATATGTACGACTGGAAATGCTCTCCAATGCCATAAAAGCCGTCTATGCGTCTGTATATTTCAGCGGTAGCAAGGACTACATGACCGCCACCTCCAATGTTATAGACCAGGAGAAAATGGCCGTTATCCTACAGGAAGTGGTGGGCGAACAGTACGGCACACGCTTCTACCCCAACGTATCCGGTGTAGCGCGCTCGGTTAACTACTACCCTATCGGCGAAGAAAAAGCAGAAGAAGGCACCGTGTCGTTGGCCATGGGATTGGGCAAATACATTGTGGACGGCGGAACAGCCTTGCGTGTCTGTCCGCATCACCCCACACAAGTGCTGCAAATGTCGGAAATGGAAATTGCCCTACGCGATACGCAGACAAGCTTCTTCGCTCTGGAAACAAATATAAAGAATACTGCAGGGGAAAACACGCACAAGACTATTTTCCAAGTGGACGACGGATTCAATCTGGTCAAGGTTCCTGTACGCGATGCAGAAAAGGATGGTTCACTGCAATGGATTTGCTCCACTTTTGACCCTGTTGACCAGTGCATCTACGACGGGTTCTATGAAGGGCGCAACAGAAAACTCATATCCTTTGCCGGCATACTGCAGAACGGGGTATGGCCTATGCCGGAACTTCTACGTTTGGTTTTGAAGTTGGGGCAAGAGGAAATGCAACGCCCTGTAGAGATTGAGTTTGCATGCAACATCAAACCAGACAAGAGCGGTGATTTCTATCTTCTGCAGATAAGACCCATGGTGGACAACCGCATGCAACTGGACGAGGACCTGACCTGCATAAGCGACGAACAATGTCTTCTGCGAAGTCATAATGCCATAGGTCACGGCATTATGTCAGACATAACGGACATTGTATATGTAAAGACAGACAAGGATTCGAAATATACACCAGGATGGAACCCTCGGATAGCAGAGGAGGTGGAAAAGATAAACCATTCCCTGTTGCAGGAAGACCGCAAATGTCTGCTTATCGGTCCTGGAAGATGGGGATCCAGCGACCCATGGCTTGGCATACCGGTAAAATGGCCACACATAAGCAGTGCACAGGTTATAGTGGAAGCAGGTCTGGAAAACTTCCAGGTAGATCCCTCACAGGGCACACACTTCTTCCAGAACCTCACCTCCTTAGGTGTAGGCTACCTTACCATAGACGCATATCGAGGAGACGGCAAGTACGACAGCATGATGTTTAGTGGAATACCTGCCGTTCAGGAAACCGAACATGTGCGCCATATACGCCTTTCCGAACCACTCGTCATAAAAATTGACGGCATGAAGAAAGAAGCTGTGGTGATGATGCCAAAAGAACTGGCAAATACGAAAAAGCAACGAGAAGAGGCTGCATTTAGGAATATACCATTAACATCCGGACAGTAAACTACAGAGAAGACCTTATAGACCAGTGCTTCGCGACATTGTCATAGACACGCCTATAGCCTTTGCAGAAACACCACATGGAGGGTTCTCCTTGTCAATGCGAAGTGACAGGGAAACAATCTGAGGGAAAACGGCAAGGAGTTTCAGTCCCATTCTATAAACAAGATGTTCAAGTAGAGAGGACGGGACCGCCATCTCCTCACGTATGCACTCTATAATATCGGCATATGAAACCAGACCTGCAGCGTCATCGTCCAGGAATATCTCAGGTTCAACTTCAACCTCTGCTTCCAAGGACACATAGAACACTGCACCAACAACACGTTCCTGAGGCAGGAGTCCATGACATCCGTGCAGGGAAAGACGGTCTATGTGTATGGTGCTAATCATCTATGGTCTCGACATTCTGTGCATTCTGGGTATCCTCGGTTTCGCTGCTAACCGTATAGACATAGCGCTTCAGGGCCTTGGATACACCAGACACCCACGTGTTCATATTATCGGAATCCAGCTGGAGAGAGGAAATAAGAGCTATGACATTCTCCAACGGCATTCCGTAGCGCAGAATACCAGAAATCAGTTTGGCATAGTTCCAATACTCGGGATTAAAACGTTCGGACAGCCCCTCAATGGTAATCTTATATCCACGCTTGTTCATGAACTGGAAATCATAACGACGCGAACCGTCCTTCAGTACGCGGCGCAATATGTGTCCACTACTTACACTTTTGGGAATCATGATACCTTCGTCGTCATCAAGTATGCCAGTGAAAATCTCATACGGTCTGCCGTTGAGCAGTCCCACAAAAGCCACCCAACGATCCTTCTTGTTCTGGAAACGCACAATGTCGCATTCCAAAGATTCGGGACGCGGATTTCTCTTTCCCAATGAAAAATCTCCTTGAAAACCCTGTCTGCGGATAGCCTCATCCAGAGTTATGGATATAGCCTCGTTTGCCTCTGCCGTATATCTCACATCGGTATAAACCTGGGCAAGCGTCTCCTTTTCATTAATCTCCACGAACCTTTGGTTTTCCGGCAACGATTCCTTATGGGAATAAAAGGCATCTATACGCTCAGCACTATAAGGCACATACGTCTCTCTGTGCACTATCGCTTCCAATGGCAACCGATCTGAAGGCGCGGGAGTTTCATCCGGCCATCCCACAGTGATAGTTGCGACTGGAAAGGTGAGAAGCGGCAGGTGCAACGCTTCTATTATCAACTGCGGATTATATATCGTCGTACCCAGAAAACATACCCCCAGTCCGTCTGCCTCCGCCAAATCACAAAATCTCTGGCAGAAGAGCAGAGCATCGGTCATTGCATTATGGAAAGACAAAATATTGTTGTAGCCAGGATGGCCGTGACGGTTTAGCGCCCAGTCTGTAGTTCTCCGAAAATCAGCACAGAATGTAAGCACGACCGGCGCACCTGTCACCATGGGTTGTGAAAAGTGGGCAGGAGCAAGACGCTCTTTCATTGCCTCATCGCGCGTTACCACCACGCTATAGAGTTGCAAGTTACCCATAGTCTGTGTATGGGATGCTTGTTCAAGGAGGTTATCCAAAAGCGTATCGCTTACAGGTTCAGAAGTGTATTTGCGGACGGTTGCTCTCATAAACGAATATAAAAACAGAACGAACTACATCTTTTTCTCTATCTCCCTGATTTCTTTCCTGAAGTCAGGGTTCTCCTTCATCTTCTTCTCAATATTTCGGATACCATGCAGCACCGTGGCATGTGTACGGCGACCGAGGACATATCCTATATGCTTGGAGGTATCACCCGTATGCTTCTGTACCAGATACATTGCCACCTGACGTGCCAACACAAACTCCGCTTTCCGGCATTCTCCATATAATTCCTCGTGGGTTACCTTATAGTGTCTGCAGATGGTTTCAACTATATCCTCGATGGTTAGGGCACGACGCCTATGACGGTTGTTGGCTTTCAGTATCTTGCGTGCGAATTCCAAATCTATATTGGCACCATGTACCACACTGTATGCCAACATGGAATGCACTACACCTTCCAGTTCGCGGACATTATCCTGAAGGTTCTCTGCCACGTAGTCAATCACATCTTCCGGAATATCCAGGCCATCCTTACGTACAAGTCGCTGCAGTATGTCGTGACGTAACTGCACATCCGGTGATTCCAACTCAGCCAACATACCCCACTTGAAACGAGTAAGCATACGTTCCTCCATGTCCTTCAGTTCTATGGGCGGACGGTCACTGGTCATAATAATCTGCTTGCCGTTCAGGTGCAAATGATTGAAGATATGGAAAAAAGCCTCCATAGTCTTCTCCTTGCCAGAGAACTCCTGAACATCGTCCACTATAAGGCAGTCAATGCTTTGATAGAAATGGATGAAATCGTTGGTCTTATTGTTTATGCGTGCATCCACATACTGAACCTGGAAAAGGTGAGCAGAAACATACAGCACACGCTTTTCGGGGTGTTTCTGACGCAAGCGCACACCGATGGCATTCACAAGATGGGTCTTGCCACAACCGCTGGGTCCATAGATGAAAAGCGGATTGAACGTCTTGCGGGCAGGATAGTCGGCCACGCTCTGTCCCACACTGCGAGGCAGACGATTGGAAAGTCCTTCTATGAAATTGTCAAAGGTCTGCTCAATGTTGAGGTAAGTTTCAAAGTCCGAGGCCGGTACCACAGACTGCATCACACCCGGAGCGCGGTTGAGCATGCGGTTGGAAGTCGGCTCGCGCAACAATGGCGTACCAGTGCCTTCCTCGCGTACAACCTCATTTTCAATAACGGCCACCTGATACACCAAACGCGTATCAGTTCCGAATACATGGTACAGGGCCAGATATATCAATTGTCTGAAGTTCTCCTCCAGATACTCGTAAAAGAACTGGCTGGGAACATATATGGCAACCTCCTTGGTCTCGAAATCATAGGACTTGAATCCTATGGGTTCAAACCAAGTAGTAAACTGTTGCTGGTTCAATCTGGAACGAATCAGTTCCAGGCATCTCCGCCATTGGTTTTGCGGTGTTGTCATCGAATTGTTTCCTGTTTTTAACGATGATAGTGTTCGGTAGTCAGATTTCTCGGTGTGATGGTTTGTGAATATTGCATCTTACTTGGTCTTGCTGCCAAATACGGAGAAGTGTACGTAACGCTTCGGGCGTGCCTTTATGTCTGTCATCAGCGAATCCATGCTTCCTACAGTTCTATTCAGGCTATTGTAGAGGCTGCGATCGTACATCAATGCACCCAAAGTGCCATTGGGATTACGCATTTGGTCGACCATACTGTTGACATTGCTTATTGTCATATTCACACTGTCAAGGGTGGGGCCAAGGTCCAGCGTCTTGAAGTTCTCGGTAATGAGCAATACGTTCTCGCCCACCTTGTTATATGTCTGCGCCAGCATGGGCAAATCGCGACCCATTATTCCATTCAGGTGTGCCGTGGTTTGGGTAAGGTCTTCGGTCACCTGTTCCACATTGACCAGAATAGCATACAATGCCGGGTCGCTGACAAGCCTGTTGATAGAAGTTATCAAAGTATCCAGTTTTGCGACTATCTCTTCCACCTTGGGCATGGCATCCTCCACCTTTCCCATTAGTCCAGAAACATCACATCCTGGTATGGTGTCACCTGGATTATAGATCTCGCTGCTTATACTGGCCGGAGTAATGTTCATGGTGCAACCACCCATAAGTCCTGTATTCAGGCTCACCTTGGAACCATGGCAGAGGACAAGATTGGGGTCCACGCTTATCTCCACCATGACATTGCCTGGGTTCTTGTAGTCATACATGATATCCGATACTATGCCTACCTCAAAACCATCAGCAAACACTACGCTGCTCTTTGCCAGTCCCTTTGCATTTGCGAAGCGTACATAGTATTCCTTATTTGTATTGAAAAGAGCCTTGCCCTTCAGGAAATTGATTCCAAGGAACAAGGCCACAAGGGCTATAATGCCTACAAGTCCTATAACAAATTCCTTTTTCATATTTGTGTTTGTTTATGTTCTATGACTATCAATGTGTCGGCGGTTCTGAAACCGGGAGCATGTTTCCACGCTACATGATGCCTCATTTCTTTCTGTAATATGCTTCGAAAGCGTTATATATGCTTTTAGCCAACTGCTTCTGCCCCCACTCGCTTGCCAGATATTTTTCTTCTTTTCTATTGTTTATGAACCCCAGTTCAATAAGCACGCTGGGCATGCTGACCTCGCGCAGAACAAGAAAGCCAGCTTGATGTACTCCCTTGTTTACACGCTTGGCGGTTACAGCAAACTGCCTCTGCACCATACGGGCGAAGTCTACACTGGAAGCCATATACTGGTCCTGCATCAGCTCAAAGATTATATACGACTCACTGCTGCTTGGGTCGAAACCTTCGTAGGTCTTTTTATAATCTGTTTCCAATGTAATAACAGAGTTCTCGCGTTTGGCCACCGCCAGATTGTCTGCCGCGCGATGCATACCCAACGTATAAGTTTCCGTACCCTGTGCAGTAGTGCCTTTACGTCCAGCCGCAGTGCTGTTGGTATGAATGGATATAAACAGGTCAGCCTTGGCCTTATTGGCTATAGCCGCCCTGCGGTCAAGTCCAACGAAGGCATCCTTGCTACGGGTATACACAACCTTTATGCCTGGATAGTTCTTCTTAATCAGACGGCCCAGAGCCAATGCCACCTTCAAGTTTATGTCCTTTTCTCTGGAAACACGTCCTACAGCACCGACATCACGCCCACCATGCCCTGGATCTATTACCACGGTATATGCCATGGCATAGACACAGCACAGAAAGAGTGCAATAACTATCATCAGTATACGCTTCATTTTCCAAAGGGCATATTAACACTGGTGCAAAGTTATACATTTATTTACAAATATGCCGAAGCCATACTGCTCTTTTGTAAAAAAAAAGGAAAATTAGTGCCACCTCGGGTACGCATATACATATTTTTTATATATTTGCATGCGTAAATGGAGTCAATAGACCAAGTATACTAACCATAATCAAATAAGCATGAGACATCTTTTTACTCTGATTCTGATGGCAATACTGCCAATTGCAAATGTGTATGCCGATGAGACACGTGGCATCACAAACTCAATTCGCTACATCATTCTGGACGACGGACAGGTGATAGCAATCCCCGAAAAGTACATCCTTGACGAGGAAGTTTCCAACGGCATCTGCACTCTGACCTTGGAAGGCGATACAACTTTCACATATTCAAGTGCCAAAGTAGCAAACATCACCAATACGTATAACGGCACCAAGGGCGAACTTTTGTCCTTTGCGTTCACTAATGACGACAACGACCAGGTCTACCAAGACGTTGCCGCCACCATCACGGAAAAAGGAGACAGTATTCTGGTAAATGCTGAGATCCCCGTAATTGGCAAACGTTTGCGTCCAAGTTTCACACTGAGCGAAGGTGCCACCATGTGGGTGGATGGCGAGCAGCAGGTGAGCGGACAGAGCAGCCATAGGTTTACCTCACCTGTCGTGTACACTTTGGCTCAACCCAAGCACTGGATTTACCAGCTCAGAGAGGTTGTTGAGGAAGAACCCGAGCAAGACCAGGAAGAGAATGAGGAGAATGACGACAATACCTCCAACACCGAAGGATGGGATCTCACCCAAGTGGACATCTCAATGCTTACTACCACCAATGCACCCAGTAATTATAGTAAAAATGGAGAGGGGATTGAAAGTATTTGGGACAATAATACAAGCACCTTTTACCACTCCACATGGGGAGATGGTGAATATACCAAGCTGAATTGGGTTGACGGAGGCTATTGGGGAGATGGCATTACAGAATGGCCTTACCTGGAGGTAGAATTGGCAGAGACTATTGAAAATTTCTGCTTTTCCTACACCACATCAAGTCGGAATAACCGTTTCCCACAAGGCTGGTATATTACAGCCTACAATGCCACCACTGGTGAATGGGACGAGATAAGCAGCCTTTCACTTAGCGAGGACAATCTGCCTCTACAATTTATACAACAATACTTTTCTCCCGTATACTCTCTTGGCGAGAAGTATTCCCGCATCCGCTTCGAACTCACCGATGCTTCGTACAAGAACTACATGGTCATCTCCGAGTTTGCTCTCTATAGTTGCACCAAGAGCGAGTCTCTTACCCGCAATGGCGAGGAGGCAGAGAAGAAGTATGTGGCAGAGTTCGTTCCTTTCGGTCGTCCTTGCAAGGTTAACGTGAAGTATCTTACCGACCATGCCCGTGGTGCATATAAGATACCCACTGTTTACATAACCTTTGGCGAGGATACCACAAGGTGGGATGACGACCAATGGATTGGCATGTATATCTACGATGACCTGGGAAATAGAATCTGGACAAAGGAAGAATGGATAGAGGATTGTACCTTCCAGTTAGACGGTGCCGGTGTATGGCCGGACATTGCTAAGGTGGAGAAATGTGAAGTACGCGGACGTGGCAACAGTTCCTGGTCACAGAGTTACATGAGCAAAAACCCATTCCGCATCAAGTTGCCCAAGAAGAACAAACAGTCTCCATTCAATCTGACGGAAGACCGTCAGTGGGTGTTCATAGCAAACAAGCAAAACGGTTCAATGACTTCCAACTCCATTGCCCAGAAGATAGCGGCAATGGTGGATGGCGAAGCACTGTGCCACATGATTCCAGTGGACGTGTATATCAACGGACACTATCGCGGTTCTTATTGCTTCACTGAGAAGATAGGCATTGCCGACAATAGCGTGGCCATAGACGAGACAACGGGTTGTCTGATAGAACTGGACGAATACTTTGACGAGTCTTTCAAAGACAAAAACAATCTATACACCCTTCCGCTTAACGTAAAAGACCCAGACTTCACAGAAGAGGACGAAAAACGCATCATCACCTTTGAAGACATAACCAGTTCATTCTACGACCTTACCGAAACTCTCATCACCGGAGGCGACATCACCCAGCACATTGACATGGATTCATGGGCAAAGTTCTGGCTGGTCAACGATCTCGTCCGCAACGAGGAAACGCACCACCCAAAGAGCTGCTACATGTTCAACGAGAACCCTGCCGATGGCGACAAGTGGAAGTTTGGTCCTGCATGGGACTTTGACTGGGCATTCGGTTACGAGGGTACACACACATATTTCATCACCGGTGCCGAAGAAGATCTCTTCAGCGGTGTGTACCACAACAACAAGGCAGGATACCGTTTCTACGATGCCATCCGCACCAGCGAAGCAGGAAAACGCGCATACTACAAGGAATGGGTAAACTTCATGGCCGAGAACCGTCTGCAGGAACTTCTCGAGTACGTGGACGACTATACAGCATTTGCCCTGACAAGCATCAAGCACAACAACGATGCCAATATCTCCGAAAAGAACGGCACAGACTATGAAAAGCAGGCCTATACCACCAAGCAGTGGCTTACCAAACGTGCCAACTACATCTTCAACAATCTTGAAACATACGACATATCACCAGATATTGTCGAGCCCGAAGACTACGGACAGCCTACAAAGATAGAAGAGGCAACCGGTGGCATGAACCGCCTTGTAGACGTATTCACGGTAAGCGGCATACTGGTACGCCGACAGGTTCCGTACATGAACAGGTGCAACGGTCTGGCCCCTGGCCTGTACATCATAGATGGCAAGACTACTATAGTGAAGTAAAACGCTTCCGTTCGCAATAACGACATATTCATTTATAAAGAGGGTGTGGGCGCACACCCTCTTTTTTGCCGGACACCAATATTCAGCATTACGGTTTGCGGATTTCAGGAGCGAAAAAAATGTCCTCCCGAGGACCGAAGCGAAAGTACCGAGAACTCTCGCCTCGGTCTTCGGGAGGACAGGCGTCCGTCCTCAGGAGGGCATTATACGGTTTCCCTTAGACACATGTCACTGCAAAACGTCATTTCCCGATCAGGAATATGGCAGGTATCTTGCCCAAATCGGGCATGCCGGTGCGTTTCCAGTCGCGGATGCTCTGGGTGCGTATCCATTCGTCCTGAGTAGTTATGCCAGCGGCTATGCACATGCGGGTGTCAGGACGCAGAGAGGCACACATGGTGTCGAACATCTTGCGGTTGCGGTAGGGAGTCTCGATAAACAGTTGCGTCTGCCCCTCTGTCCATGCACGGTTCTCCAGTTGCTTCAGACGCTTGGCACGGTCGGCATCCTGAACGGGCAGGTATCCGTTGAAGGCAAAACTCTGTCCGCCAAGGCCTGATGCCATAACGGCAAGGATCATGCTGCTTGGTCCCACAAGGGGCACTACTCGTATGCCACGCTTCTGCGCCAGGGAAACGACATCGGCTCCGGGGTCGGCCACAGCAGGGCAACCAGCCTCGCTGATGACACCCACGGAATGCCCCTTGGCAATGGGGGCAAGGTATTCCGAGAAATGTGAAACATCGGCATGCTTGCCCATCTCATAGAAGGTGCATTCATCAATAGGGAACTCGCGATCCATACGGCGCAGGAAACGACGTGCTGTGCGTATTTCCTCCACCACGAAATGGCGGATGTCCCGAACCACCTGGGCATTGTAGGAGGGGAGCACTTTCTCGTGCGGAGTGTCGCCAAGGGTGACGGGGATAAGATAGAGGGCAGGAGAAATGGTATTATTGTCTTTCATAAATTTATTTAATCTGATTTTCAGAAATCTATGAGAACTCGGAGTTAATCGGTAATGGCCAGATTGTCATCGTTAATGAGTGGCAATGGATTGGTGGTGCTCTGTTTGGCACCGAGTTTCTGGAGTTTGGCACAGGTCTGCAGGATGCTCTGGCCCGAGGGCTGGAGTTTCTTCTCGCCGTCCTCGAAAGCCTTCTGCGCATTCTCCAGAGCCTTGCCTAAAAGCTGATACTTCTTCATGAACTGCCCTACACGGTCCAGCATCTCGTTGGCAAGGGCATAGACCTTCTCGTGGTTCTCGGTCTGCGCTATCTGTGTCCACGTCAGGCTGACAATGCGCAAGGCCGCAAACAGTGTCTGTTCGTCGGCAATGAAGACATTGCGCTCCATGGCACGCCGCCACATATCGGGCTGGGCATTAAGTGCCGTCCACAATGCTCCGCTATGGGGCACGAACATGATTACGTAGTCCATACGCACCTTGGGCGGACGGATGTACGAAGAATAGTCTTTGTCTGCAAGTCCCTTGATATGCCTTTGCAGGCTGTCCACATGAGCCTTCAGGTGATGCTGGCGGTCGTCCTCAGTCTCGGCATTGACGTAGTCCATAAAGGCAGTAAGCGAAACTTTGGAGTCTATGATTACCTCGCGTTGGCTGTCGAGATGCAGGATCACGTCGGGCCGCATCATGTTTCCCTCCTCGGACTTCAGCACATGACCGTCTTCACCGCGCATGGTTATCTGGGTATCGTAGTGCAGTCCGCATTTCAGTCCCTGGCTGTCCAGAAGTTCGCAGAGCACCGTCTCTCCCCAGTCGCCCTGCACCTTTCGTCCGTGCTTGAAGGCACGTGCCAGTTCCTCGGCACTGGTGCGTGCCGCCTCGCTCTGCTTCATGAGCAGTTCTATCTGCTCCTTCATGGAGGAAGACAGGGCTGTGTGACGTATATTGCTGTCGTCCATGGTCTTGCGCATGGCCTCGATGGTTTCCTTCAGGGGAGTGACTATCTGGCCAAGGTTCTGTGTACTACTCTGCGAGAACTCCTGCTGGCGTTGCTTCAGCATCTCGTCGGTAGCGGTCTTCATTTCCGAAGTGACGCGAGCCAGGGATTCCTTGAAACGCTCGTCCTGAGCCTCCATGGCCTTGCGATGGTTCTCCTCGGCAAGAGCCCGTACCTCCTCGAAATGCTTCCTGTCGGCCAGTATCTGTGCCTCCAGTATCTGTATGCGTGCACCTGACACCTGGCCTTGCTCTGCATAACGCAGCTTTTGTCGCAAGCAGATGAGCAGCATAACAACAAAGCCAACAACCAAACCTAACAAAAATGATATTGTAATCGTAATTACCATATTATATATATAAGGTATAGTGATAGGTGTCTACTTATACAATTGCGTGTATGTCTTACATCCCTTAGCATAGTAGTGCCAGAGAAGCGAGAAAGAACTCTGTTCGGGCACAGGAGACAAGACGGTCTTGCGCAGGTTCTCCTCACGGTCCTTGAGGAAATCATCCTTCATATCATGAAAAGCACGACGTGCCTTCCACACGGCAAGGAACGAGCCCCATTGCATGGTGAGCAGGAACTGTACACTTGCCAAAGCATCAAGCCAAAAACGGAGACGCATCACCCTGGAGAGCCTCTCCTCGGGAAGATTCTTGTATAAAAGAAGGAGATTGTTGCGGAAGTTGAGGAAGGTCTTGCGTGGATTGCCCTGTGGCAGGGTGCCTCCACCAAGGTGATATGCCACACTCTGCGGTACACACACCACTCCCCTGCCCCGGCTTCTGAGACGCCAGCATAGGTCTATCTCCTCCTGATGTGCAAAGAAACGTCCGTCCAGACCTCCCACCTCCCAATAGTCCTTGCTACGGATAAGCAGGCAGGCTCCTGTTGCCCATAGTACAGGGGCAATGTCGTCGTATTGTCCATGGTCCTCCTCTATGGTGCCCATCACACGTCCACGACAATAGGGATAACCCAAAGCGTCTATGTATCCACCACAGGCACCGGCATATTCAAAGTCCTTAGGCGACCATTGGCAGAGGAGCTTGGGTTGGCATGCCGCCACCTCGGGATGTGTGTCCATGAACTCCAGCATGGGAGTGAGCCAGCCCTCGCGCACCTCCACGTCGCTGTTCAGCAACAGGTAGTATTCGGCATCTATAGGCTTGAGACCACGGTTATAGCCCTCGGCAAAGCCATAATTCTTGTCCAGTACTACCTGACGTACAGAAGGGAACTCCCGTGAGAGCATCTCCAGAGATTCGTCGATACTGCCATTGTCGGCAACCACAATCTCCGCATCTCCGCTATGCCGTATTACAGACGGGAGGAAACGACGCATCATGTCTGCCCCGTTCCAGTTCAGAATTACTATGGATAATTTGGTGTTGTTACTCATGTTTGTTTCAGTTTGGAGGAGAGCGGGCAAGTTTTCATCTTTCCGTTCTCCGTTCTCCGCTTTCCGCTTTCCGTTTATAATACCTCCCCCTTCAACGCTGTGCCTTCCTCGTTCCATTCGCCTAGGCACACATTGACGATGGTATTGTCCACCATGTCGCTGGAAACACCTTCGGGCAACGTAATCTCCACACGGATGTAGTTGTCGGTAAAACCATGCATGGTGCGCTTGCTCTTGCTGTGCTCCAGCAAGACAGGACGCACCTTACCTATATATCTGTTGTAGAAGGCATGTGTGATGCTTTCGCTAAGGTCAAGAATCTTCTGACTTCTTTCCTTCTTTTCTTCGGGACGTACCTTGTGGGGAATCTCCAAGGCTTTTGTGCCAGGACGTTCGCTATAAGGAAACACATGGTACTGTGCCACGGGCAAGGAAGCCATATATTCGTACGCATCTTTAAACAATTCCTCCGTTTCACCACGAGTACCCACGATAGTGTCCACACCTATAAAGGCATCTGGCATAAGTTCCAGCACACGTTCCACTTTGCTGCGGAACAGGGCGGTATCGTACTTTCGGCGCATCAGGCGTAGGACCTCATCGCTTCCGCTTTGCAGGGGAATATGGAAATGTGGCATGAATGCACGACTCTGCGCACAGAATTGCAGCACCTCGTCGGTGAGCAGATTGGGTTCAATGCTTGAAATACGGTATCGCTCTATACCCTCCACTGTATCAAGGGCTTTTAGCAGATCCAGGAAACTCTCACCAGTACTCTTGCCAAAGTCACCTATATTCACACCTGTAATGACTATCTCCTTTGCTCCAGCCGAAGCCGCCTCTTGAGCCTGTGAAACAAGCATTTCTATACTGCCATTGCGCGAACGTCCACGTGCAAAAGGTATGGTGCAGTATGTACAATAGTAGTCGCATCCGTCCTGCACCTTCAGGAAATATCGTGTTCTGTCACCACAGGAACACGAAGGCATAAAGTTGCGTATGTCTGCCGTCTTGACAGTACGATGCTCGTGTGCTGCCAGTTTACGTTCCTCAGGCATCATCAGCAGACGCTCAGCTATGGCCTCTACTATCTGCCCCTTCTCGTTGCTGCCCAACACCAGGTCCACACCCTCCATGGCTGAAACCTGTTCTGGTTTCAGCTGTGCATAACATCCCGTTACCACCACTATAGCACCTGGATGATTCCTTACCAAGCGATGAATGGCCTGCCTGCACTTGCTGTCTGCTACCTCGGTAACGCTACAAGTGTTTATCACACAAATGTCTGCAATCTCTCCCTTACGAGCAGTTCTCACACCTTGCGATTTCAATTCTGCCCCCACAGTACTCGTTTCAGCAAAGTTCAATTTACACCCCAAAGTATAATATACTGCTTTCTTATCCTTGAACATATTCATGTTGCAAAGTTACGATTAAGCAGACGATTTGCCAAATTTATTTAGGCAAATTCCAACAAGGCTGACATAAAAGCGGAAACAATGTAACGATTAAGCAAGGCGGATTCCGCACATTCATAACGACGATATGTCCAATGATGTGCTAATATAACTGGAAGACAAACCAGCACATGCCTAAAATGTTTTTTACTTTAATTAGACCCAAAATAAAAGACAAAATGTTAGCACACCTTGCATAGAACCCACAAACTCTCCTATGACAGAATCATTGAAAATCAAGAGTAAACGTGCATCTTGACTATAAAAAGCAAAAAAAAACAAAAATAATTGAAGATTTGTATACGTGGTATTAAAAAATGTCGTACCTTTGCACCGCAAAAAGGAAATAATGATTGTTTTACAGTATTAAAAAGTAACAAAAATGAAGAAGTTAGCATTTGTATTTGCAGCTATCGTAGCTGTTTCTTTCGCTTCTTGCGGCAACAAGACTACTGGTACCGAGTGTGCAGACAGCACAGCTTGTGACAGCGTTTGCTGCGATAGCGTTGCTTGCGACAGCGTTTGCTGCGACAGCGTTTGCTGCGACAGCGTTGCATGCGATAGCGTAGTAGCTGAGTAATTAGCCACAGACGATATCAAACAAAAGAGAGGACCGACATTCGGTTCTCTTTTTTTGTATACATACACAACGCTTCAAGTCACATCGTAAAACAAAGTCACGTGTTCCACAAACTTCATCAACAAAGACAATGAATTTACCGGTTAGAGACAGACAAGCAATATCCGGAATAGAATCGTGGCATATAGAAATAAAAATCCCCGAAAGCATCACTGCTTCGGGGACTTCTCTCAGCACAAAGGCTGATATAGTTTTACAGTTTCCTGTGTACCAAAGGGGGTTATGCCTCTTCAGACTTTACCTCAACAGCAGCACCCTCTGCTACGACATCGAATGCAACATTGGCAGTAACATCCTTGTGCAACTTAACAAGGGCTACATAAGAACCAACTTCCTTAACATCCTTCATAACGATGATCTTGCGATTAACCTCAAGACCAAGCTTAGCGAGTTCCTCTGCAATGTGCAGATTGTTAACGCTGCCATAAATCTGACCGGTAGCACTAACCTTGGTGCTGATAGTCAACTGAACTACATTCAACTTTTCTGCCATAGCCTCAGCCTCAGCCTTAATCTTAGCCAGCTTAACAGCCTTCTGCTTCAAGTCCTCTGCCAACTGCTTCTTTGCGCTCTCGCTGGCAATCACAGCCTTGCCATAAGGAATCAGGTAGTTACGGCCATAACCAGCCTTCACACTTACGATTTCATTCTTGAAACCCAAGCCAATGATATCTTCTTTCAGAATAATTTCCATATCTACTTCCTCCTTAGTTTACTTCATCAAATCGGTTACGAAGGGCAGCAGAGCCAAGTGACGAGCACGCTTAACGGCCTGAGCCACACGACGCTGATACTTCAAAGATGTACCGGTGATACGACGGGGGAGAATCTTACCCTGCTCGTTCAGGAACTTCTTCAGGAACTCGGGATCCTTATAATCGATATACTTGATACCGCTCTTCTTGAAACGGCAGTACTTCTTCTTCTTGATATCAATTGCAGGAGCGTTCAGATAACGAATTTCAGACTGTGCCATGTTTATGCCTCCTTTTTATTGTTACGACGCTTTTCAGCATACTCAGCTGCATACTTCTCCATCTTTACAGTCAGATAGCGCAGCACTCTCTCGTCACGACGGTAAGC
>JAGBYI010000008.1 GCA_017628845.1 Bacteroidaceae bacterium | reverse complement strand
GTGGGCCTGCAGAACAAGGGCGTGCAGTACTTCTGCGAAACCATCTATCCCAAGATTCGCAAGATAGACACCGAGATGATAGTGAACGTGTCCGGCTCTTCGCCCGAGGACTATGCCCGCTGTGCCGAGTGCATAGACGCCCTGGAGGACATACATGCCATAGAGTTGAACATATCCTGCCCCAACGTGCACGACGGCGGCATGGCCTTCGGCGTTACCACCGAGGGAGCCTCCAGCGTGGTACGTGCCGTGCGCAAGGCATACAACAAGACGCTCATTGTGAAACTCTCACCCAACGTGACCGACATCGTAAGCATAGCCAAGGCCGTGGAGGCTGAGGGAGCCGACTCCGTGAGCCTTATCAACACCCTCATGGGTACCGCCATCGACATAGAGAAGCGCAAGCGTATGCTCTCCATCGGTACGGGTGGTCTATCTGGTCCTTGCGTGAAGCCCGTAGCCCTGCGCATGGTGTATCAGGTGGCAAAGGCGGTTAACATCCCTGTGATAGGTCTTGGAGGCATCTCCAGTGCCACGGACGCCATAGAGTTCATCATGGCTGGTGCCAGCGCCATAGAGATAGGTACCGCCAACTTCCTTGACCCTGCCATCTCTGCCAAGGTTGCCCAGGGCATCAACGACTGGCTCGACGCTCACAACATCGCCTCCGTACGCGACATCATCGGTGTGGCAGAGTAGGGGAAGGGCAATAGGCCTGCCATTTGCAGGTCCACACCTTGCAATCATTAAACTCTTTACACAAAATACCCTTGGCTTTCTGCTAAATGAATGCCAAGGGTTTCTTTGTGTATGTACTTTTGCGAAGATGCAATATGGGTGTTACTTGCTCTGTTGTCTTTTTGCCAATTGGTAGGAGTTGTACACGTTGTGCCAGATGCTATAGAAACCGCCGGCAATGCTGCTAAGGGGATCCATAAAGGAGTATCCGCACCAGATGGAGAAGATGGTGTTCTTCTGGCCAAGGCCTTGCGTGGCGCTGATAACCTCGTCCTCAGTGCATTTGCCAAGATGCTTGCCCATCCATCTGCCGGAGGTGAACTGTATGAGGCATGCCAGCAGGCTTCCGCCGGCAATGGCCACCTGGGGCAGAAAACCGTGACCGGCATTAAGGCTATGGTGCATGTTCTTCACGCTCACGGCAATAGCCATGGACAGGGCTATCATCCACAGGTAGAAGGCTGCATTGGGTATGCTGGTCAGCATCCTTGCAAGGACTGGTGTAAGCCGGCGCATCAGTATAGCGCATACAAAGGGCAGGAACAGAAGGGGGAAAATCTTCAGCACTATCTTGGCGAATGTTGCCCAGAAGGTAATGTCGCTATTCTGGTAAATCAGCGGTATCATGGCGGGGATGAGCAGCGATGCCATCAGGTTGGCCAGGATGATGTACATGGTCAGCGAACCCTGGTTGCCACCCAGTTTGCCCGTGATTACCGCCGCCGCCGTGGCCGTGGGGCATATCATGCACAGGAGGAACCCTTCCATGCCCAGGCGCCATGTGTAGGACATGGGTATGCATGCCAGTGCCAGTGCTCCCAGCACCCAGAAACTTCCTTGCAGGGCCAGTCCTCCCATCTGCCAGCGGCGCAGATGCAGGTCGGAAGGCTTCACTTTCAGGAAGGTGAGCAGAAGCATGAGGAAGAGCAAGGTGGGCTGTGCCACCTGCACCACATCGTTTGCCAGTGGCCGTGCCCCCTCCAGTGCGTCGATGCTGGCTAAAAGGAGATATGCGCTTGCACCGGTGAGCATACTCACCACCAGTCCCCAGCGCTTTAGAAAAAGAAACACCTCGTTCATCCTTGCATTTGCTTGATTTCTTCCAGTATTCTGTGATTGAAGTGGCGGCGCTCGTTATCGTAGAACCATCCGTATTTGAAGAAATAGCGTAGCATGCTTGTGGTGTGGGCAAAGAACAGGCGCAGGCTTCGGTGCGAACCACGGCTGAACTTGTGATATATTGAAACCTGAGGGAAGAACAGGGTCTTGTATTTGCGATGTATGCGTCGGGTGAGGTCGAAATCCTCGGCATACATAAAGTATCTTTCGTCAAAAAGTCCCGTTTCCTTTAGTGTGCTTATACGTAGGAACATGAAGCAGCCAGAAAGGCATGGGACGTTCATTATGAGCTTGTATTCGGAATGTGCCAGTTCGTAGCGCTTGTTGCGACGTGCAAACATCCATCCGGGCAGGAACATACGGCAAAACATGTCCATGGGCGTGGGCAGGAGTTTTGCTAAAGGTTGGATGTTGCCATCCAGGAACAGCACCTTGGGCATAATCTGACCTACTTCTGGATGCTCTTCCATATATTTCCATATCGTGGGAATCACATCGGAAGAGAACCATACGTCGGGGTTTACCACCAGATGATAAAGGCTGCCTTCCTCCATGGCCAAACGTATGGCGCGGTTGTTGCCACGGCCATATCCGGTATTGTCCTCATGTAGATACTCTATCTGGAAACCACGTTGTATATGCTCTCGGATATCCTTGTCTCGTTGCATGTATTGCTGGAGTTCCTCGCGAAGAGCAAATACCTCGTCGCTATGGTCTATAATCCACACCTTGCGTATGGGAGAGGTGATTATAGAGCGCAGGATGGATTCTATATCTAAAAGGTGGTCGTTGTATGTGACTATGCTTGCTGTTATCATGATATCAGGCGTTTGCTCCTGTATGGTTGAAATCTCGTGAATGTACTGGATAAGAAATAACGCCCGCCCTTTCACAAGGGTGGGCGCCATTTGATTTGGATTTGTTCTTCTAATCCTTTACTTTACCTTAGCTACGATAGCCTTGAAAGCCTCGGGGTTGTTAACAGCCAGGTCAGCGAGAACCTTACGGTTGAT
>JAGBYI010000042.1 GCA_017628845.1 Bacteroidaceae bacterium | reverse complement strand
CAGTGAATATCTTCATTTGTAATCCTGTGCAATTAGTTTTTCCTACTTACCCTTCTCCCAGTCAGAGAAGTCACGCTTGTCAAGCACATGCTTTGCCTTGCCCTGAGAGCGCTCGATGGTGCCAGGCGGCTGGATGTGTATGTTGGGCTTGATGCCAGTAACGGAAACCAGTCGGTCGTAGAGATACTTGATGAAAGGCATCTGCTTTGCCGGATTTGGCGAGAAGAGGTCGGGGCGCAACTCCACGTCCAGGTCGAAGGTATCCTCGTTGTGCTTGCGATCCACGGTGATGAAGTACTGGGGAGAGAATGCATGGAACTCCGTCAGGATTGCCTCTATCTGGCTGGGGAAGACGTTCACGCCACGGATAATGAGCATATCGTCGCTACGTCCCAGGATCTTGCCCAGACGCACGGTGGTACGTCCGCA
The DNA here is from genome assembly GCA_017628845.1 of Bacteroidaceae bacterium. Lineage (GTDB taxonomy): Bacteria > Bacteroidota > Bacteroidia > Bacteroidales > Bacteroidaceae > Physcousia. The sequence goes on along the minus strand of JAGBYI010000042.1, from coordinate 1,350 downwards.
ACGGCACTTCTCGTAGATAAGGTGCGTGAGGTCGCGTGTGCGATAGCGCAGGATAGGCATAGCCTCCTTGCAAAGCGATGTGAAGACAAGTTCTCCGCACTCGCCTGGCGCTACGGGTTCCAGTGTGTCGGGATTGATGATTTCGGGATAGAACATATCCTCCATCACATGGGTGCCGTCCTGATACTGGCACTCGCCACCCACACCAGGTCCGCTCATCTCCGTAAGGCCGTAGATGTCTATTGCCTTGATGCCGAACTTGGCTTCCAGTTCGCGGCGTATGCCCCATGTCCAGGGCTCTGCACCGAAGAAGCCCACACGGAGTTTCAGGTCTTCCTTCTTTATGCCGCACTTGTCCATCACCTCTGCCAGATGCAAGGCATACGAGGGAGTGCAGCAGAGGGCGGTAGTGCCGAAGTCCTGCATAAGCATCACCTGCTTCTCGGAATTGCCCGAAGAAGTGGGCAACTGTATGGCACCAAGTTTGCCAGCTCCGTCGTGCGCACCAAGACCACCGGTGAAGAGGCCGTAGCCATAGGACACCTGCACCACGTCACCAGGACCAATGTCGCCCACGGCCAGTACACGTGCCACACACTCCGCCCAGTTGTCCAGGTCGTTCTGCGTGTAGGTTCCCACTATGGGTTTGCCCGTTGTACCCGATGAGGCATGTATGCGCTTTATCTCGCTCATGGGCACTGCCTGGAGTCCATAGGGATACTCGTCGCGCAGGTCGTGTTTGGTGGTAAAGGGAAGTTTTGTTATATCGTCTATGGACTTGATATCCTCTGGACGGATACCCTTCTGGTCCATTTTCTTTCTGTAGAAAGGCACGTTCTCATAGCAGCGCTTAACCGTGGCAATGAGACGCTCGCTCTGCAATTCACGCATCTTCTCGCGCGACATGCATTCTATTTCAGAATTGAATATCATAGTTGTCTTAGATTATAAAGTCATCCTCGTTCAGCAGGTCCATATCGTTCTCTGCTATCACCTCCAGGGCCTTGTCGCTTTCATCCGTGCGCATCACCAGCACCCCTCTGCCCTTCCACAGGAAGGAATACATGTAGAGGATGTTCACCCCGGCCTGGGACAAGGCACTGATGGCCAGGGCGGCATGCCCGGGTTCGTCCTCGATGGCAATGGCCAGCACATCGGTCAGTTGCACGTTGATGCCATGCTCCTTCAGTATGGTGTAAGCCTCGCATGGAGCCGAGCACAGTACACGGTAAATGCCATAGTCCTGGGTATCCGCTATGGTGGATGCGATGATCTGTATCTTAGCCTTGCTGAACAGTTCCAGCACCTTTATCAGCGTGCCGCTCTTGTTCTAGATGAAGATGGATAGTT
>JAGBYI010000005.1 GCA_017628845.1 Bacteroidaceae bacterium | reverse complement strand
GTACAAGAATGTGAGCATAGGACGTGTGCTTCTCTATCTCGACCTCTTCGTGATAGGCAGCTGCTACTTCCTGTTCCATAGCTGGCAGATGGTGGTCTTCGGTTATGTCACCCTGGTGATTTACACCTTTGCCGTGGATACAATGATAAACTCATCCAAGCAGGACATACAGTTTACCATCTACACCAAGTGCCACGACATCATGGTGGAATCCATACGCACCAAGACTGGACACACCGCCACACTGCTCTTTGCCGAGGGCGGTTTCACCCACGACCAGCTGAAGGTGGTGGTGACCATCGTTCACAAGAGCGAGCAGGTGGAGATGCTCCGTCTGATACGCGACACCGACCCCGACGCCTTCGTTACCTTCCACCGCGTGGAAGGAGCTTTTGGCAAGGGATTCAATGTTATAAAGGCTTAAATATATAAGTATATGGAGAAGATTGCACTACGAGATATTGTTCCTTCAGGCAAGGACTTGTTTCTGATGACATCGGGTTTGTTGATATTTGCCATCGGCTACTCATTCTTTATCCTGCCATACGAAATGACCAGCGGAGGTGTATCGGGTATTGGTGCACTGATATTTTATGTCTCTGGCTTTCCGCCATCATACACCTACTTCATTGTCAATGTTGCATTGCTTTTGTTTGCATTGAAAATCTTAGGACTGAAATATACTATCAAGACGCTGATCGCCACGGCAATGGTTTCCTTGTTTATTGATCTTGGACAGAGTCTTGTTCCTGTGGACGAGAATGGTGTTATGTACAAGCTGATTGGTGAACAGAAGTTCATGGCCTGCGTCTTGGGCGGTCTTACCGAAGGTGTAGGTCTTGGCCTTGTCTTCCAATCTGGCGGCAGTACAGGCGGTTCAGACATTGTGGCTTCTATTATAAATAAGTATAAACCAATCAGTCTTGGGCGTGCCCTGCTTATGGTGGACATCTTCATAGTAGGCCTTAACTGGTTTGTCATTCGCGATGTAGAGACCCTGGTAATGAGTTATTGCATGATGTTTATAGCCATCAACATGGTTGACTACGTCATCAACGGTGCACGCCAGAGCGTACAGTTCATCATCGTTTCCGAGAAGTACGAGGAGATAGCCACACGCATCAACCACGACCTGCAACGCGGTTGCACGGTGCTGGAAGGCCATGGTTGGTACAGCAAGCAGAAGCGCCCAGTACTCCTTGTAATGGCAAAGAAATTTGAGCGCAAGGATATCTTTGACCTCATCCATCGTGTGGACCCCAAGGCCTTCGTTTCCATGTCTAACGTGGAGGGTGTATTCGGAGAAGGCTTTGACCCAATTAAGAAGTAGAACATGGTATTCGCAACAAACAACGAGCATAAGCTCCGTGAGATACGCCAGATACTTGGCGACAAGATAGAGATTCAGTCATTGGCAGAGATTGGCTGCACCGAAGAGATTCCCGAGGATGCAGACACTCTGGAAGGCAACGCCCTGCAAAAGGCCCGCTATGTGGCAGAGAAGTATGGCGTGGACTGCTTTGCCGACGATACCGGTCTGCATGTCGATGCACTCGACGGTGCTCCCGGTGTGTTTACAGCCCGATTTGGCACAATGAATGGTTTTGGCGATAGTCATGATGCCACCGCCAATATCCGCTGCCTCCTTGCCAAGATGGAAGGCAAGCAGAACCGCAACTGCCGTTTCCGTACAGTCATAGCCTTGGTTCGCCAAGGAACAGAAGGCAGGCTTGAAGAGCATCTATTCGAAGGCATCGTAGAAGGCAAGGTGGTAACCGAACTTCGTGGCGAGAACGGTTTTGGCTACGACCCCGTCTTCGAGGTGGAGGAAACAGGCCTAACCTTTGCAGAAATGGGACCTGAAGGCAAGAATGCCGTATCACATCGTGCCCGCGCCGTTGCTCAGCTGGCGGAATTCTTGAAATAAGCCTAACAAATACAATCAGACAAACCTATATACATTATTAATTATTAATTATTATGAAGAAACACCTGATGACAATGGCAATGGCGATGATGCTCGTGGCTCCATCGGCATTGCAAGCCAAGGTGCAGCATCTGCTGCCCAAGCCGCAACAGATTACCGCAACAGAGAACGTGGCGGCTTTTACCCTGAGCGGTAGCGTGACAATCAACTATTCGGGAGGCGCAGAAACGTGTGCTCTGCTGGAAGAGTTCTTTACAAACAACGGATGCACACTGGCCCAGAGCGGTGGCAAGACCGTAAATGTGACCATAGTAGAGAGCATCGAGGGTGCTTATGACTATCAGTTGTATGGCTATGACAATGAAGCCTATACTCTGGAGGTTACAGCAGATGCCATCAACATTACGGCAGTTAAGCCTATTGGCGTTATCCGTGCTGCCCAGACCTTGACACAGATGGCCGAGGGATGGGACGGACAGGCAGCCCTGGAGGCAGTGACTGTAAAGGACTGGCCAGCCTTCAAGCTGCGTGGTTATATGCACGACGTGGGCCGTTCGTTCATCAGTGCCGACGAACTGGTAAAGCAGATAGAACTGTTCTCACGCTTCAAGGTGAACACCTTCCACTGGCACATGACCGAGAACCAGGCATGGCGCTTCGAGGTGAAGGCGTATCCCAAGTTGACATCCTCTGAGAGCATGACACGCTTTGCCGGTCAGTACTACACACAGGAGGACTGCAAGAAGGTGTTAGCTGCAGCCAAGAAGCATGGCGTTATAGTTATTCCCGAAATAGACATGCCCGGCCACAGCGAGGCTTTCCAGCGTGCAATGGGCTTTGATATGCAGAGCGAAGAGGGCAAGGTTGTGCTCAAGAAGGTGCTGGACGAGGTGGCAGAACTCTTTGTTGAGTCGCCCTACATAGACATCGGCGGTGACGAGGTAAGCACCACAGCAGCTTATCTGAACGAGATGATTGCCTATGTGCAGAGCAAGGGCAAGAAGGCAGAAATATGGAACCCCATCAACGGTATATCTCAGAATGATTTGAACGCATCTCTGACACACATGTGGGGAACACGCGGTTACCTGGCTTCCGGAAAGGCAAACATAGACAGCCGCTATAACTATACCAACCATTTCGACGTGTTTGCCGACCTGGTGGGTATCTACAAGAGCACCATCTATTACAAGGAGAAGGGCGATGCCGAGGTGGCAGGTTCCATCTCTGCATGCTGGAACGACCGCAAGACTCCCACGCAGGAGGACATCATGGCACAGAACAACATCTATGCCAACGTGATAGCCACAGCCGAGCGTGCATGGATAGGTGGCGGCAAGCGCTACATAGACAACTGCAACAACGGCGGTACCAACGGCGGTGGCGGCGTAATGCTGCCCAACAGCGGTGAAGAGTATGAGGAGTTCAAGAGTTGGGAGACACGCTTCCTGTTCCACAAGGCCAACTCGCTGAAGGGCGAGCCTATCCCCTATGTGAAGCAGACCAACGTGCGCTGGCGCATTACCGATGCATTCCCCAACGGAGGCAATACCGCAACGGAGTTTGCTCCCGAGGCTGCCGGCAAGTCAGCAAGCCTTGACCTGATGCCCGAGACATACACTCACGAGGGCAAGAATTACTACACAGGTATGGCAACTGGTGCCGGCATCTACTTGAGCCACACCTGGGGCAATTCCATCATAAAGGGCTATTTTGAGTCTCCCGCATACGACCAAACAGCATACGCATGGACCTATGTCTACAGCCCCGAGGCTCAGGAGGTGGGTGCTCAGATAGAGTTCCAGAACTACAGCCGTTCCGAGCAGGACCCCGTTCCCACAGCAGGCAACTGGGACCTCTACGGTTCAAAGATATGGTTGAATGGAGAGGAGATTCAGGCTCCCACATACAAGAATGCCGGTAAGGGTATAAACAGAGAGGTGGACCTGCTGGACGAGAACTTCCCCGGTCGCAAGCCCATAGCCGTCACTCTGAATAAGGGTTGGAACAAGGTATTCCTGAAACTGCCCTACAAGAATGCCGGCTACCGTCTGGACAAGTGGATGTTCACTTTCGTGCTCACCGACAAGGAGGGCGTTAATGCCGTGGACGGTCTCATCTACTCGCCCAACCAGTGCATGGATGAGGCTACGGAAATCGTTGCCGCCAAGGTGAGCGAGGTGAAACGCCAGATGGGCAACTATCTGAACGACAAGGTGGGCTGCTGGCCCATGTCACTGGCAGGTGCCTTGAATGAAAAGATTGCCGAGACAGAGGCAACATATTCCGAGAGCAAGACCCTTGCCGAGCGCGAGGCTCAGGTGGCAGAGATAGAGACAGCATGGACAGCAGTGCAGGCTTCCATGACCGCAGAGAATATCAACAAGCCCGTGGCAGGCAAGACATACCGTATGTTTACCCCTCAGCGCGGAAACAGATACCCTACATCCTATGGAAATGGTCAGGCTATCGTGGGTGAGCAGAATCCTGCCACCAATGCTTCGGTGTGGAAGTTTGTGGTACGTCAGGATGGTTCCTATGATATAAAGAACTTTCATGACCTGACATACATTTCCCCTGCAAGTGCCGATAACACAGCTCTGAACACTGTGAAGGCCACCCCCAATGCCGGATGGGCAGTGAAGGGTGCCAGTGTGAAGGGTTTGGTAACACTGACAAGCGGCTCGGCTCAGTTCAACCAGACAAACAATGCCAATCAGGGCTTTAAAGTGTTTAACTGGGGCGGCGGTACCAATACCGACGACACAGGCTGTATGTACCAGATAGACGAGGTCTCCGTAAATGCCGACGAGGAGGGTGCAGGAGTCTCCACAGATGTCAATGCCCCTTTTAAGACTACCACTATCGTAAACGGTGAGTTTGCCAAGGGTACGGTGTGGTACACGATGCAGATAGGTGCTTCGCAGCATATTATCTCCGACAATGGCACAGCTGACAAGATTGCTCTGCAGACATCAAAGACCGACCTTGAGGCTGCAGACCTATGGTGTTTCGTTGGCAACGCCGAGAGCGGCTACAAGATTTACAACAAGCAGGCTGGCGCTACAAAGGTGCTGGCATCAAGCAGTACCATGAACCCTTTGAACGGTTATGGCGGCACTGGTGGTGCAACATATCCCACACTGCAGCCCGAGGCATCGTTGCCCAACGGCTATATAGGTGCATGGGACTTGCAGGCTTCTGATAAGTTGGCAGACACCGAGGGGTATTACCTGATGCTGCACGGAACACAGTATGCAGTGAACAATTTTGGCAATGTAGGCAACCTAGCATTCTGGGCAGAGGGCAAGGATGCAGGTTCAACGGTTACCTTCACTTTTGCCGAAGCAACAGTGGAGGTGAACCAGGCTAACGGTACCTTTACTGCCAGCAATGCCAACAACACATGGCACTCCAAGTGGGAAAGCAACCAGCTGGAGGGTTTCTCATTGGGCTTGAACGCCAACAATATGCAGGCAAACAACGGTTATCTGAATATCTACTCTGGCCAGTCGGGCAGCTGCTCCATTACCCTGACAGCACCCGAAGGTGCCGTAGTTGCAGAATATGGCTTTGACTATGTGAACAGCGGCAGCGACTATGAACTGACACTGACCGTGGACGGCACTGCCTACAAGACCTCTTCCACCAAGAAGAGCCTGAAGGTTACCGATGGAGAGACACGCACCGTATCGTTTACCCAGTCCGGCGCCAACAGCGGTGTGACATACAGCAACTTCATGGTAACTCTGCGCCGCTCAATGCAGGAGGCTGAACCTCAGTTTGACGTGTTCATCACCACCGCAACATCTGTTCCTTACCGCATTCCTGCCATTGCACAGGCAAAGAACGGCAACCTGATTGCCGTGGCAGACTATCGTCATAGCGGTGCCGACATAGGTATGGCAACAAATGGACGTATCGACATACACGGCCGTATCAGCAAGGACAATGGCAAGACATGGGGCGACGTATTCCCAATCATCGAGGGTCAGGGTGCAGCAGCTGCCAACACCAATTCCATGTATGTTGCCTTTGGCGACCCCTGCCTGGTGGCAGACAGCGAAAGCGACAAGGTGATGCTGCTGACCTGCTCAGGCAACGTAAGCTTCCCCAACGGACAGCGCAACAATCACCAGGGTATAGCCCGTTTCTATTCTGAAGATGGTGGCGAGACCTGGGGTACTCCAGTGGATATATCAGAAAGCATTTACGAGCAGTTCGACAAGCGTGTGAATGGCGGCATCCGTTGCATGTTCATTGGTTCGGGCAAGATTTCACAGAGCAAGACAGTGAAGGTGGGTAGCCACTATCGTCTGTACTGCGCTCCTCTGGTAAAGTTGGCTGATGGTTCCAATGTGAACTTTGTTCTCTACTCCGACGACTTCGGTGGTACATGGAGCGTGTTGGGAGGTGTGGACAACAGTCCTATCCCCAGTGGTGGCGACGAGCCCAAGGCAGATGAGTTGCCCGACGGAAGTATTCTGATAAGCTCACGTACCAGTGGTGGTCGTATCTACAATATCTATACCTTTACTGATGTAGCAAAGGGCGAAGGCAGTTGGGCTACTTCTGTATGGTCCAATGCCAACAACAACGGTACCGTAGCAACAAGCAACAGCACCAATGGTGAGATTATCTTCCTCCCAGTGAAGCGCGTTGAGGATCAGAAGCAGATGTACATGATGCTGCAGTCTGTGCCTCTGGGCAGTGGCCGTGCCAACGTGGGTATCTACTACAAGGCTTTGGAGAGCCTGAACGACTTTGCCAACCCAGACAGCATTGCCAAGGACTGGGACGGTCGTCATCAGGCCAGTTTCCTCGGTTCTGCATACTCTACCATGTGCTGGCAGGCCGACAACACATTGGCCTTCGTATATGAGGAGGAGACACATAGCAACTCATCTCGTGGAGGCTATACCATAGTATACAAGAACTACTCCATAGAGCAAATCACCGATAGCGCTTACACCTATGATGCAACCTCAAAGGCCGAGGATGTGGTAAAAGCCGGTATAGACATTCGCAAGATCCAAGCCGGCGAGGGCAAGTATGTAGGCGAATACAAGACCGAGTCTGTTGCTGCCGTTGACGAGGCTGTAGAGGCCTATAAGTCTGCACCCGGCGCTGAGACATACGTTGCCATCAACAAGGCTATTGCTTCTGCCTCACGCATAGAGATAGAGGAAGGACAAATGTACCGCTTGCGCAACAAGGAGCGCCAGAATGGCACTCTTTATCTTGCACCCGAGGATTCTCGCTTCAGCGTGGCAACAAGCAGTGTTAACAATGCCAACCAGATTTTCACTTTTGTTCCTGCAACCAACAATGGCGAGTACTATATGTACAACCCCAACTTCGACCTCTATCTTGGCAAACTGACGGCAAGTGAGACACAGCCCATCGTTACAAATAACAAGGCCGAGGCCGGCATTTGGAAGGTTGAGAGCAAGCCCAACGGCATCAGCATGCCTATCAACGTGAACCGTGCAAGCGGCGGTTTGGATGGCCTGCATCTGGCTGGCGACAATGTGCGCCTCGTGCCCTGGTACAGCACCTCCGATGCCTCCCAGTGGTACATAGAATTAGTGACCGAGGTACCAGTGGCTGTTCCTGCTGCTGGCTACACAACAGCAAATCTTCCTTTTGCTGTCAAGATGCCTGAGGGAATGAAGGCCTATGTGGCTGTTGAACCCGTTATGATAGACGATGCGCTGTGCATGTACATTGAAGAGATTGCCGTGGACGACGCAGTAGTACCAGGCAATACACCCGTGATACTTGCTGCCCAAACAGGAGCATACATGCTTCAATTCGTTAACACAGAGATTCCTGCACCTGCCGATGGTGCTTGGAAGGGTACTCTGCGCTCAGCCACAGTAAGCGGTACCTGTTACACACAAAGCGGTGCAAACTTCGTGAAGAAGACCAATACAACCGTCTCTGCCAACAAGGCATACTACGTAGCAGACCTAAATGAAGACACCTTGCCCATTACCTTGGAGAACGGAGGATCCACTGGCATTGACACCATCATAGGTCAAGGCGAGAAGGCAGAGTTCTACGATCTAAGCGGTCGCCGTGTTGTTAAGCCCGTTCGTGGAATCTATGTGGTAAACGGCAGAAAGGTACTGAAGTAACCGAAAGCCTGTTGCATAAGCTTAAAGGGATGTGTCGCTACACATCCCTTTTTTATATCCAACAAGTTCCTAAAAGGTGCAAGGAGACTGCCAAGTGCCTTGCAACACCTGCCACAGTACGACAAAAATACAGACAACTAATTTGATTTCCCATGAAGAATGTGTATGGACTATGATAATACAGAACAGTGTCCTCCCGATACTTCATTTTTGTCTTCGGGAAAACAGGATTTGGTCTTCACGGAACTTTCGGCGAAAGTACCGGGAAGTCTCGCCCTTGTCCTCGGGAGGACCACAACACGCCCCCAACCTACAAATGCACCAGGAAGCCACAGATCCTGCTATTCTATTCATAATGTGTACTTTACAACTATCCGATATAATATGTTGAATAATCATTGGATTACTGTCCATTTTCCACATCAATAAAACAACAAAAAGAAGTATGCCTCTCATTAGCCACCCTTTTATGAGACAGGAAAAATACTTACAATTGTTATCTACAGCAAATACACCTGAAGGAAATGTTGATACATTCTACCGAGGACTGACCTATCATACATTATAGCTCCCATGGTTGCCACGGCACCTTTTTTAACACAATACCATGCCCGTACTTGGTTCAATTAAGTTTTTTGTTTACCTTTGCATCATTATTAATTATAAAACATTAACATACAGATATGGCAAAGGAGACGCTCACCCCGATGATGAAACAGTTCTACGACCTGAAGGCAAAGCACCCAGAGTGCGTGCTGCTGTTCAGGTGCGGTGACTTCTACGAGACCTACGGCGAGGATGCCGTGGTGGCTTCGGGCATACTGGGCATAACGCTGACCCGCAGAAACAATGGTGCAGGCGGTTGCGGACAACTGGAGATGGCTGGTTTCCCCTTCCATGCCCTTGACACCTATCTGCCACGATTGGTGAGAGCAGGGCAGAGGGTGGCCATCTGCGACCAGCTGGAGGACCCTAAACTTGCCAAGAAACTGGTGAAGCGTGGCATCACGGAACTTGTAACACCGGGTGTGGCCATGCAGGACAATGTGCTTTCGTGCAAGGAGAACAACTTCCTCTCGGCCGTGCATTTCGGCAAGGGTGTGTGCGGTGTCTCGTTCCTGGACATCTCCACCGGCGAGTTCATGACCAGCGAGGGAAGCATACAGCACGTGGGAAGCCTGCTTTCCAACTTCTCGCCCAAGGAGGTGCTGTACGAGAGGGGAAAGGGAGATTTGTTCCGCTCGTCATTCCAGGAGAAGTACGTCACCTTCGAAATGGAGGACTGGGTATTCAACGAGCAGACAGCCAGGGGCAAGCTGCTCAAGCACTTCGGCGTGAAGAACCTGAAGGGCTACGGCATAGAACACCTCAAGGCAGGAACCATAGCCTGCGGTGCCATAATGCAGTACCTGGAGAACACACAGCATACACAACTGGGACACATACGGCAGGTGGCACGCATAGAGGAGGACCGATTCGTGCACATGGACAACTTTACCATGCGCTCGCTGGAACTCCTGCGCCCTATGAATCACGACGGCAAGTCGCTTCTGGACGTTATGAGCCGTACCGTCACCCCCATGGGAGCACGACTGCTGAGCCGTTGGATGGTGTTCCCCCTGAAGGACACAAAGGCCATAAACAGCCGTCTGGACGTGGTGGAGTACTTCTTCCGCGACCTGCAGACGCGCGACGTGGTGTGCGAACAGCTCCAGTACATAGGCGACATGGAGCGTATTATCTCGCGTATAAGTACCGGACGTGTGTCGCCTCGCGACCTGCTTACGCTCACCACTGCCCTGCAGGCACTGAAGCCCATTCACGAGGCACTGGTGGGTACGGATTCTCCTGTATTGCAGGAGATAGGCATGAAGATAGACCTGTGCGAGGAGATGCGCGAACGTCTGCACCGCACCATATCGCCCAGTGCTCCGCTACTGGTGGCCAAGGGCGGTGTCATCAATGATGGCGTAAACGAGGAACTAGACGAACTTCGCTCGCTCTCTACCGGTGGCAAGGAATATCTGCTCCGGCTACAGCAACGCGAAGCGGAGAAGACTGGCATACAGAGCCTGAAGATAGGTTACAACAACGTCTTCGGCTACTACCTGGAGGTGCGCAACACCTACAAGGACCAGGTGCCCGAGGAGTGGATAAGAAAACAGACTCTGGTCAGTGCCGAGCGATACATAACACAGGAACTGAAGGAATACGAGGAGAAGATAGTAAGTGCCGAGGAGCGCATCCTGGCACTGGAAACAAGGCTATTCTCCGAACTGGTGGTATGGTGCGCACGCTTCATTCCTGCCATACAGGCCGATGCCATGCTGGTGGCACGATTGGATTGCCTGATGAGTTTTGCCATACTGGCCAGGGAAAACAGATACATTCGCCCCGTGGTGGACGAATCCACCGTGCTGGACATACGACAGGGACGCCATCCCGTCATAGAGACGCAGATGCAGGCAGGAGAGCACTACGTGCCCAACGACGTGCGCCTGGACACCGAGGAGCAGCAGATAGTTATCATCACTGGTCCCAACATGGCTGGTAAGAGTGCCTTGCTCCGCCAGACAGCGCTTATCACGCTGATGGCACAGATGGGCAGTTTCGTTCCTGCAGAGAGTGCGCATATAGGTTACGTGGACAAGATATTCACCCGTGTGGGTGCCAGCGACAACATCTCGCAGGGCGAATCCACTTTCATGGTGGAGATGAACGAGGCGGCATCCATACTGAACAACCTCTCAGCACGCTCGCTGGTACTCTTCGACGAACTGGGTCGTGGCACCAGCACCTACGACGGCATAAGCATAGCATGGAGCATAGTGGAGTACATACATGAATGTCAGCGCGGACGTGCCCGCACGCTCTTTGCCACACACTACCACGAACTGAACGAGATGGAGAAGTCCTTCCCACGCATACACAACTATAACGTGAGCGTACTGGAAAAGAACGGCACCATCATCTTCCTGCGCAAACTGGAACCCGGTGGTTCGGCACACTCCTTCGGTATACACGTGGCGCGTCTGGCAGGTATGCCACAGAGCATCGTATCGCGTGCCGAGGTGATACTGGGCCAACTGGAGGCTGAGAAGAACCACGATGATGTGGGCACTGGCATAGCCGCAGGCAGCAAGAAGGATAGCGACACGGGTACACAACTGAACTTCTTCCAACTGGACGACCCAATCCTGGAGGACATCCGCCAGCAGCTCCTCAACCTGGACATCAACAGCCTCACTCCGCTCGAAGCGCTCAATAAACTCAACGACATAAAGAGACTGGTAAAGTCTTGAGGAAACGGAAATCTGCGAGTAAGCAAGATCTGAATATGGTAGGGACGCAGCGTGCTGCGTCCGAATGACAAAGATACAGCAAGAAACGGACGCTGCACGCAGCGTCCCTACCATGCCAAACAGGATAAAGATATAAGGGTTTCCGAATAATCTGAATACTCCGAAAACTCAGATTACTCAGATTACTCCGACCACTTCGACCATAAAACTACAACCCAATATTACACTATGAAGACTACACTAATTAAAGTTCTGTCGCTTGTCATGGCATTCTTCTGCCTGATCAACATTTATGCACAGAACACTGCTCCCGTAAGCATCATCCCCCAGCCATTAAAGATGGAGACAAAGGCAGGAGAGTTCCGCCTGCCAGAGAAGGTGGTTATTGCCTACGATGGCCAACTGAAGGCTCAGGCAGAGTACCTGCAGGAGATGCTGGCACGCTCCACCGGACGTGTGGCAGTACTGAAGGAGGGAAAAGGCAAGGGCACCATCGTCCTGCTCCAAGACACCGTGGCTGTGTCCGTTGCCGAGGCATACACGCTTTCCGTAACAGAAAAGTGTGCCAAGGTTGTTGCCGCCGATGCCAATGGTGCCTTCTATGGCATACAGACCTTGTTGCAGCTCTTCCCTGCCGAGGTGTATAGTGCCAGTTGGCAACGTAACACCATTTGGAAGGCTCCCTGTGTGGAGATATACGATGCTCCCGAGCGCCCCTGGCGAGGCCTGATGATGGACGTGGCACGCTACTTCTACGACAAGGAGTTCATCAAGAAGACCATCGACATGATGGGCATGTACAAGTTGAACAAGCTTCAGTTCCACCTCATCGACGACTCTGGTTGGCGCCTGGAGATAAAGAAGTACCCCCGACTCACCGAGGTTGGTGCATGGTCAGGTCCCGACACCCGACGCCTGGGCGGATACTACACACAGGACGACATTCGCGAGATGATATCATATGCCAAGGTGCGCGGCGTGGAACTTGTTCCCGAGATAGAGTTCCCTGCCCACATCCTCTCTGCCGTGGTGGCATATCCATGGCTCAGTTGCACTGGCATTCAGCACGAGGTGCCCACCCAGCACTTCATCAGCCGCGACCTGCTCTGTGCCGGCAAGGAGACAAGCATAGAGTTCCTGCGCAATGTGCTGGAGGAAACCTGCGACCTCTTCCCATCTGCATATATCAACATCGGTGGCGACGAGGCCGTCTACACCCGTTGGGAGAAATGCCCCGACTGCCAGGCTTTGATGAAGCGCGAGGGTCTGAAGAAGGCCTCTGACCTGCAGGGCTACCTGACCAACGTTGTGGCAGAGATGATGAAGAAGAAGGGACGCACGCTCATCGGTTGGGACGAAATAATTCAGCGTGGCAAGGTTAACGAACAGGTTGTTGCCCTGTCTTGGCACAACCCCAACGACACCCTCGTGGCCACAAAGACCGGTCATAAGGCCATTCTCACGCCTGCTTCGCACATGTATCTGGACTTCCCCGAGAAGAGCATCCCCGGCGAGATACAGGCAGCCACATGGTGCCCTCCCATTTCCCTGGAGAAGTGCTACTCCATGCCCATCAACGACTATTCCGAATCCTCCACCACCATTGGTGTGCAGGCTTGCTACTGGAGCGACCAGTTCATCCATGGCAATGCCTTGCAGGAGTTTGCTCCCTTGCACGAGAACCGTTCCGAGAACTATGCCGAATACCTGCTCTTTCCCCGTCTGATGGCCGTCAGCGAGGTGGCTTGGCAGAAGCAGAGCAGGCGCAATTGGGAGGACTTCCGCCAGCGTGTGGGTGCACACTTTGCACGCCTGGACAACAAGGGTTGCCATTATCGCATGCCCGAACCTCGCATCGTCAAGGAGGAGAAGAATGCCGACGGCAGCCTGACCTTCACCCTTGCCAGCGATGTGCCTGGTGCTGAAATCCGCTATACCACCAACGGTAGATACCCCAACGTACACTCTGCCAAGTACACCGGCCCCATCACCGTGGCAAGCCGTGAGGACCTGCGTGCCATTGCCGTGGTTTCCACCAGCCGCTACTCTCTGCCTCTCTACTTCGCTCCCGACTATTCTGCCTATAAGGCCTATGGCCAGCATGTATTCGGTTGGGAACCTCTGCGCATCCAGCCCAAGCCCTCCAACTGGCGCTTCGAGGTAACTGGCAAGGTTTCGGGCAACGGTGCCTACGAACTCACGGTCATCCCCACCCGTGGCGATAACCCCGTCCGCCTGGGCACAATGAAACTATGGAAGCGCAACGAACTGATGGCGGAGGTCAAGGCCGATAATACCGTCAAGGCCGGCCAGCAGCCCGTCACCTACCGCTTCACCCTGGATGCCTTCGAGGCCGGCACTCCTTTCCATATCGAACTGGAAGGCTACGCCCCCCAAGGCAACAACACCACCGGCATGGTCTTCCTGCGCAAGGTGGAATAAACTACAGCACACCAAACAGACGATAGGCTATCAATTATAGATATACCTTATTATCCCAAATCGGTCATTAGGCTGTTATGCACTAATGACCGATTTGTGGTTAAGACGTACCAACAATGTTATTTATAGTGTTCAACGTATGTAAATGTTGTCTGACCTATGGAGAACTTGTCTCCATGATACAGTCTCACGCGTTTGTCTATGGCAAGAGGATGTGAATTCTTAGCAACACCATCTTCGCAAGCTACAAGATAAATATTGCCACGTGAAGAAACAATCTCGGCATGTATGGGAGAAATATGGCTATTTATATCCCAGGACATCTGCAAGTTACAATCTACCGACTTACCTATGGTAACCTTTCTATGAATGGTTTGGGCATTCATCCACTTGTATAAGGCCACTTCCATAGTCTTTATAGGACCTTCCACACGCAAAAAGTATCTCTTGGCCTGGGGGGATTGTGTTGCAAGACTAATTGACAGGCCAAGACAATATATAAAGCTACTTAACAACAGCAGGTCTCTGGAATCCACTTGAGAATCCAAAGCATAGTCCCAAACATACATGGACCCCAAAGCAAAAATAATGGCAACAAGTGCTCCGAGCAAGGCCTTGCTAAGCTTAATGTCGGTACCATATGAAACAACGTATGCTATCATGAAACCGTTAAGCGTCCATGGAATCCAGTCTATGAATATCACATCGCCTGAAAGATTGAACACATGCTTGACGATATTGGCAAGTACGAAAGCAGCAAAACCGCAACATCCAGCCATAAAGGCCTTGCCTACCACCAGCAGCATGCGCTTCCACCACCAATTTCCGGAACTGGAAAGAATGGAAAGCAAAAGCGTAAGGAATGAGCAGATGTACAATCCGAAGTATGGAGTGTGCGACAAATCGGACAACCTTGTCCTTACTATACCATCTGCAATATTACTATCCGTATATATGCCAGGGAGACTGGATACCATATCTATAAGATACTCATACCCTGTGCCAAACAGGTTAAGCAGAAAGAAGAACCATGCCAAGGCACCGGCACATACTCCTGACAACAGCCATTTCATATAGTACGGTGCATTGAGCGAATCTAATAGTTTGTGGGGGTTATAATAATGACTGCCTGTCTGGCATTTACGCCCGTACTCTGGACATTTGTATTCGTTCTCGTCCCAACAAGACTTGTGCATTACATGTTCGCAACGGACCACGATATCATCGTTTTCATGGAAAGGGGCCTTACAAAAATAGCATACCTCGTCTACCTGTATACCATTGAAAGCCATGTTGCGCCCGGTATATTTCGTTACGTACTTATTGAGGAAAATCCTATATCTAATCCATGGGACAATAAATTGGAACACAAGATATATAATCAGTAGCAGACACACTGTCATGACCACCCCCTGTACCATTACCTTCCAATCGGAAATGCCATTCACTGTTATAGGGTTATATACACTGCCTACAGCATAATGCTTGTATCCTGAGGCAAATACTGTATCACTATGGAGCAACTCCACTTTAAGCCATCTCTGCTGTCCACGGAACACCTTATTATCTGGATTTTCCAAATATATGCGTATATCTGCACAACTATCACCTTCAAGATTGAGAATACTTCTGGAGAGGTTTATCCATGCAGACGACAATATGTTTTGACCTCCTGTACGTTGGGTGAATACGTCCAACAGGGCATCTGCATTGTTCTGGTCACCTTCTGATTCTGCATCTTTTGACGGATAATCAACATAGTATACAGGGAATTTACAAACCGTATCATTTTCGTTTAGCAGCATGCGTTGCAGATCAAAATGCATGGGGTCTATGGGGCACTCACCTGAATACGTAGTTCCGTCGGATAGTATTACCATTACCTTCTGTCTGTCATTCAGACTATTCCAGACAGAATCCTGTTTTATGGAAGGATAGAACTGTGACTTCCTGCCATTCATTTCATCCAATTTGGACAATAGTGCACGGTAAAGCATCTTGTCACCATATTCCTTCTCTACTGGTTGGAAAAAGTTTTCTATAAGATAGTCAGTTACAGGATACGATTCGGTAAGTTGACTGCCCTTAATGAATGCTATGCGCAGATTGCTCTCTGGGAAAATCTCCCTAAGGTTGCTGACTAATACCTTTTGGTTGTTGATGTCCTCTTCATTCAAAGTGAGATCAGACAAAATGAGGGCATGCTGGTTGCGTCCCCCTATAAGGTCTAAGATAAGACTATGTTTCCCAAGTACCTTTGGTCTGACCCTCTCGTCCACTTCCTCCATGCTGATGTCCATCTCCCGAATAACTACATCCATCTTTTCTATAATGGCTTTAGAAGGAGCAAATTCGTCCTTTATCTTTATGTCCATCCAATACTGTTTGTAGTTCTCATCAAACTCCAGATTCCAAACCTCCAAGCCTTCTTTATCTGCTTTAGGGGCTGCTGTATGATCTTGATTATCCGAGCAGGCAGTTGCCAAAATCATTGGCAATACCATCCAAAGGTATTTGTAGAATCTAATCATGTCAGGTATGTTGTTTGTTAGATGGAAGGGGTTTCTTCGTCGTTACCCATTAGAGCCTTCTTGTATTCTTCTGCACTCTTACGCAATTGCTTGTATGACTGAATTTTGGCATGCACCATATTAATAAACATCAGTATAATTGCCACTGCTGCAAAACTGAGCAGATAATCCTTTATCCTCTCAATGAAAGGTTTGTACTCCGTAGCCTGTATGGTGTCAGATATGATTTTTAGTTCTATGTAGTTTTCTTCAAGCTTTTTCATACGGTCCTGCAGAAGATCATATGTTTGGGCGGCCTCCTTTGCTTTTTCATAGTTCTTCTCCAGCTCAGCAAAGAACTGCTGCTCCTTTGCCTTAAGTTTCTCAAGCATTGGAGCAAGTTTCTCCATTTGCGAATATCGTTTTGCCTCTTCAAGCCTTTTATTGTACGGTTCCTTCTGCCTTTCTATGTATATCTCTGCTGCCATAAAGGCATCAAACGATTCTAACCTATGCTTCAGAAACTGTATAGTGTCGGTCAGTTGTTGTTTGTCCTCTTGATATCTTGTTACCAGATTCAACAGTTTCTCGTCTAAAGCTATATCCAGTTGGTATGCCTGAGTGAACATGTTCCATTTGTTGTCAATGGATGTAATTTCCTTTTCTGCCTTTGCCAGTTGTTCCAGGTTGGCATAGGTTACATCTGCCGATATAGCATCTATCTTATCCACAAAAAGCAACAGTTTACCTTCCAACTCCAGCATATCAAAGGAAATGGAGTCTCCGGAAGTCTGCGCCTTAATTCCCGAACCAAGGGAAAGTAGCAATGCGCAAGCAAAAAATATCAGTCTGTTCCTTATCATTTGGTCTTCTCGCAAGTAACTTTAAAGTATCTTTCTGCCTTCAAAAAGACATCTACTGCTGCTTGTTGTTCTACGTTAAGTTTCACGTCAGTATATAGATGTTGGTTCACCTCGTCAAGCAGTGTCCGGCACCTCTTAACCAAATCTTCTTTTTCCATAACGTCAGTTGTAGTAAGCCATCTGATTACACTTCGGTCAATGATCTTGGCTATACCCATTATCCTTTCTGCAGACAAAGGCATTTCCGGCCTTTCGTTCTTGATGGAGATTAAAATGTCATTCAGAAAATGGATAGAATCTACATAGTTATTATAATCACGTATATAAGCGTTTATAGTAGGACACAAATAAGTATCAGTTCGTTTTGGGAACTGCTGTACCAACAGTTGCCTCATTTCCTCCAGAACCTGTACAGACTCTTTATTGATATTATCATCTGATACATATCGCTGATGCAAGTTCTCATAACCTGTCCGAACAGCCTCAACAGATAATCGTGCAGCCTCTATTTCGGTTTCCTTCCCCAAACAAGGGTTACGTTCTATCCTAATATTGTATGTACGGTCCAGTCTTGCAAAATGCAAAACGTCATAACGGTTTCTCTTCTTTACAGAAGGTTCCATAACAAATATGTCATGCAGTGATATGAAGACCAGTGTGTCCATGTCGGCTATATCAAACTTCTGTTCTATATAGTCGTTCTCCATTTTGTAGTCTGTGGGATGTGGTCTCAGCCCCTCATAGTTCAGCCAGCGTTGGAAAACAAACTTTTTGTTACAACCCGGTATCTGTTTTTTCAATTCATCGGTAAGTTTGTATTTCATATCCGGCGCACTCTCCACTACATAGGGGAACTGGTCAGGACGCAACTTCCCTCTGCGTATGACCTGTTTGTAACGTACATTTTCGTTGAAGACAAACAGACTGCGGTACGAAACCAGACTAACAGTCAAGGAATTTGCCGGTTCATCAAAGACAATCTTCAGTATCATATCCATGTCTCTTGCATCCTTCTTCAAAGAAATAGATTCTGCATAGGATCTTCCAAATGCTACCGTAACGGTCTTCGGATTTTGTGCCTTTAACGGGCAAAGACAGCAAAGTATGTTAATCAGAACTGCTGCAATATAATAAATGTATCTTTTCATTGTCGTCTGTAGGTCTTTGTTCATTCAAAGGCAATCCATCCCATCGGTTCTCCTTGTCTCATCACCCATCTTGCCACTTTCATGTCTTCTGGGTAGGGAGGTTCCTGTCTGGCATGGTAGCGGTCGTATCTCAGGTACGATGCTATCCTCTCAACATACCATGCCAGATCCATATAGGAATCAGGAGCATTCAGGCACACCCGACCTGCAAAATCTCCAAAATATCGTATATTAGGATGCCATGGATGTGGTATAGGCTCTCCATCCTCGTTATGAGTCAAGAAGCGGAATGCTGGTTGACTATCTATGCATGGATAGTCCTCAGGAATATCTATTGCCATTCTAAAGACAGTCGCGAAAATTGGTTCGTTGCGTATACCAGGTTCGTCCAACTGTTCCAAGCGTTCCACTCCGCATATACTGCGGATAATGTATGTTACCAGATATTTTACCGGTAATCCCATTACGTTCAGTCCGGTAATCTCTATATCAATATCCTTTCTGCCAGCCACACGCTCCTCTAACCGCCTCCACTCGTATAGCAGTCTGCGGTTTCGCCCGGTCAGTTTTTGTTCGTCAATGCATTCCGGTCCTTGGGTCAGGAGTGTGTCCTTTATAATCATCTACCTTATACTTATCCTGGGAATGGGTCTGGAACCAGAAACAGAGTATCTCCGTTCTGAATATTGTAGTCTGCCAAGGTCTGGTCGGCTTTACCTATGCGAGGTCTCAGCACCCTTATTTCGTTCACTTCAACATCCTCTTTTCCGAAAAAGTAGTCAAGAGGAGCACCAGTCTCGTCTATTGATGGGAAATCGAATATCAATCTTCCGTCCTTGCCGATAGCGTGCCTCAGGTTATTCATCAGCATTGAAAGCGGTGCCTCGGGATTTACTATACGAAACCTGACTTTCTTATTCTTGTAAATTATGTTCAGGAAAAAGTCTTCCATGCTTCAATAATTGTTTTATTTCCGTTATGTTATTACCCAATGATTATTTTCAGCCGTATCGGGTACATTGATGCGCTACGTACTTCCATCATCTTCTGCAACACAATTTCAGCCTGCGGTATCTTGTCGGCAAAGCTTCGCTGCACAAATATATCATCAACCAGCATTATGAGTACCTCTGTTTCAAATCCGCAATTTTCAGGATCACAACTTATATTATTCCTTACTGTGATATTCTTTATCTGTGATGAGGCAATGTTATATCTTAACAACATCTCGTTATAACAGAATATCTTCAAATCAGCAGGTGTCACCAGCCTATTCCCTGTTATCAGAAAATAACGTGACAAACTATGCTGGGCATCTGCTCCCTGAACTTCATCATGTCCTGGCAGATATTCTCCCATCATCCTTGTGTCTGTAAGCGACAATCCTGTAGGAACACCTGTTATTCGGCCTCCATCCAGTATGCTGTTGGCTACACTGCCTTGTGTAGTCAGATAGTTTATGTGAAGAGAATCTTCCTCGTGTCCTTCTGTTTTCTTCAACATTAGGTACATCCCCGAAGTGAAAGCCCCCGGAACTTCCTCCACATATTTCACCAGTGTTTTCAACCATTGATACAAGCGTGCTCCATCCAGTCCGTTTCTTGCTCTCTCTACCTGCATAAAAGCATAATAGTCGGTAGAATACTTATCTATTATGCAGTGTAGCAATCTCAACAGACCGTTCACATTAAAACGCTGTGTTGCCGCACGACGTATTATGAACGGAGTGTTTCCACCAAAAATCTGGTCTACAGATGGTCTTAGCAGATGCAGCATCTGTTCATTGGACGCTATGTGAGCAATGGGTTTTTCTGATGACAACCGTACACTTCTTTGTGCGACATTAACCAGTATGGTGGTATTTAGCAGTAGTTTTGTCTTGTCGAAAGAGAAGTCTGCTCCAATTCCCTTGAACTCAAAAATCAAGTTCAAACTATCATTGGCCTGCTTTAGCGGCTCTTCCTGCCAACGTTCCACTACAAACATCCTCTTGTTGTGCTGGGCAAACAGGTCAAACCATGTTGCTCCGGCATCAAATGCCAGTGTAGTGTTATATAGTTGTGTGTCTATGGAAAAACAGTCTGCCAAAGGAAGGTTTGCATATTGCCATGGCTTTACCAATTCAACCCGACGCCCGTTCAGGGTTACCTCCAGGTCCTTGAACCGTTCGTTTTCCACCATGAAAGCCAATCCACCTAAACTGGTCACAGGTTCCTTGAAATTCAATGTTACCCTCCATCTTCGTGCATCCAGTCTTTCTATGGACTTTACGGATGCGTTGAAGATTTTTGTCTTCAACAATGGTATGAAACTGCACCCGCTTCCTCCAATCTGGAATGCATTTTGGCTTCCCAGTTCTATTTCCGCAACGTTTTCTTCTGTAGAGGTCTGTATAATAGTACTTGCAGGGACGGCATGCGTCAATTCGTACGGAATCAGCATTTGCGCAAAGTCATCCAGCACCTCAGCCTTCAGACGTTCCAGTTCGCCCTCTGCAATATATTCCTGATATGCCAATGCCGTCATCAGCAGCGACACAACAGGGTCCTTATCTATCCCTTCAAGGTGTTCTGCCTGATTTCCCTGTTTCCAGATGGCGATGGCCTCTTTCATCAGTTCCTCCGCCATCTGCTGGGTTGCATATATCTTCTGTCTCATACTATCCTGTGCTTAATGCATCCTGGTACCGTCAGGTCCAGATGCCCAATGTGCTATGATACGTGTATTCGCCGCCAGTATCGGCCAGCGTGCCCTTTACCACAATGTATATTTTTTTGTGTTCGCGGATGTACGACATTGTGACTGCCACATCGTGCAATCTTGTCTCGTACCTTTCTATCAGTTGCTTCAAATCTATAGCAAAGGTATTCACGTTCCTTGACGAACCGGAAATCTTCTTGCTGTATACATCTGTCGTGTCTTGCTCTGTGGAGTCCAATACTACTCCTTCCTTCTCGTCGAATATCTCAAACTTCAGGTTATTGAAGATGAAACCCATTTCCAGGTCCGAAGGATTTCCTCCCACCTGCATGGTAAGCAACATGTCCAGATGCTGGTCTATAGACTGTTTGTCCGAGGATGTCTGCACCAGCCTTCCCCTTTCTATGGTCAGAGGTATATTCAGTCTCATTGTCGGATTAGATTAGTGGCATGAATTCGTCTTCCTCCTCTTCTTCCTGAGGCACATACAGAGCGTTATAAAGCGCGTCGTATAACCCCTGGTATAGTTGGCCATGCAGTTGCTTTGCCATGTCTTCTTCCAACCATTGGTACAGTTCCCGCTTGAAGTTTCCGTTTATGTATTCCGACAGCGAATCCATAAGAGAATCGTATATTTCCCGCATCAGTGCATCATGAACCTCTGTATACAATTTCTCCTTCAATTCGGGATACATCTTCTGGTAAAGCTCCTCCTTTATCTGCGCCTTCAGTTCCTCGAAATCTATTTTGTCGTCCTCCGGACTCACTCCATCCAGCAGTGTTGCAGCCCCGTGCAGGTACTCTCCTACCCATTTCAACCATGCCGACACATCATAGAAGGAGCATTCCATAGGTTCCGACCTGCCATCCGTATTGGGCGACATTATGTAGAAGTCTACCGTCTGTACCAGTTCCTGCAATGTCTCCACCAGCTGCTGCACCCTGTTCTTCATGCTGTAGTTTCTCAGCACAAAGACATAGCGCATCAGGCTTCTTTTAGCTTCACCAGATTGCAGGTGTGCATGTAGGGCCAGTCCCCCCACCTCGTCGGCCAGACTCTGCAGTATTGTAGCGTATCTCTCTTCCGATTCCAGTACCAGAAACGGAGGGATGTAGTCCTTGTCTATGGAGAACATGCCCTCTTCCACCCTGAACTTCATCAGCGGCATGTACCCCTCCTTTTCGAGTTCCTCCAGAGTGCATATCGCGAATTTCGCTTCCGGACGCAACATCGGCACCCGTTCCTTGGTGTAGGATTGCATTTGTTCTGTAGGCATGCATCCCAGGTAGTATTCGCTACCATAAAGCATAGGTATGTCCACCGCCACGCTTTCATCCACATGCAGCAAGGCCCCTGAAGGCATCAAGGCCGTCACTGTGAGCGGAGATATCTCCAGCGTCTTCTTAACAAATACGCCTGACTGGCAGAATGTGGTCCCAGGCAGAATGCCGAATTGCGTACCATAGGCTATCCGCCTTGCCAACATCATGTTACCAGCGGTGCAATTATCCATCTCCACAAAAGTCTGTGCGGAGAGTTCCATTCCGTTTTTCCAGTCTATTCTGGCATTAATGTCTTTCATCGGTCCGTGTATTATAGTTCAGAGTAAAGCCAACTCCCATTGCAGCCGGGTGCTTGCATTTTAGCTCTATCAGGCATTTTGTGTCAAATGGCATGAACCATTCCTGAATGAATCGGCATAATTCCTCCATTTGGTTCTGTTTCTCATTGTATGCGGTGTTGTCCAGCGATGGCATCCATATCTGGTATTCCACCAAAGGCTGGTTTCCGTTCTTCCTCCCAGTGTGATTATACTGTCCCGTCTTCATCGTCACACGATGGCCTGTTAATGTCTGGAGCACATTGCACACCGTGTGTATGTCACCCCTCCTTCTGTTCACAACAGGCAACAATGCCATCATTTGGCGCACATAGACGTTCTTTTCGTCCTTGCGATTCAGGTGGAAGTATGTCTCCAGCAGGATGTCCAGTTTGTTTTCAAGCAGTTCGGCCAGTTCCTCCTCACTTCTGAGGTTTCTTCTTAGCACCCACGAATCAAATGGCCTGAACAGTTCTTCCAGTCTTGCTTTCCTCTGTCTCAGGCGCTCATGCTTGCCTTTGAAATCCTTGCCTTGAAGTTCCTGCTCTGTGGTTATCAGTCCCTGTGGCAAGAGTTTTAGCAGACCATCTCGGGACAACGTCACCCATCCGCCTTCCTCGTCAATTCTGATAGCATCTTCACTGTAATTGCGGTAGAATGTGCCTTTGCAGTTGGCCATCCACCGCTGCATCAGTTCCGGGTAGAGATAGTTGAGCAGCACTTCCGCTCTCAGTCCCTGTATGTTGTTCTGTATGCTCATTGCTTTTCAAACCTGTCTTTGTTCAGTTCATCATGTGCCTACACTTGTGCAGAGGCCAGTTCTACAAAATGTTCCCCGTTGTCTGTTCTCACGTGTAGCACATCCATATCAGGTACTCCCAGTTGCTGCAAGGTCATGCTGCCGTATGGGAAGTCTGCTCCAATCACTCTGAATTCGTGCTGATAGAAACCTTCAGCCTCATCCTGTTCCAGTTCCAAGACATCAGTTATGAAGCGTGCCACCTTGCTTTCGGGAAGCATCACCTGCACCTTCCTGCCATCGCTCCTTTGTTCTATGTAGTCCACCCAGGACTGATTCCTGAGCACTATTCTTGCGCCACGTTCGCCCAAATACTCCTCCAGCAGGTTTAGAGCCTCTTCCAGCGTATGGCGGAAGGTCAGTGTGGGGTGTACCGTTATGGGTTCCCATTTGTCATGCACAGGGCAGTCGTCGTCCCATCCTCTGTGCTCTATCAGACGCGAGGTAAGATGCTGCCCTTCATAGTAGAACATTTTGCCGCACAACGAAGTCAGTTCTCCATGCCTGGTTTCTTCCTCGTGCAGCAGTTTCATTGTCTCCTGTGCCTGAACAGCTCCTATCACCGATGCTACCACCGGTGTTGTGGACACTCGCTGTGCCTCCACATCTTGCTTTATCAGTTCCCGGCACGACATGTTTCGTTTCAGCTCTTTCCATGCTCCGGGTTCCATGGTGCATGCATAGCAGTTCTTGCCTGGGATGAAGACCTTAGCTACACCCTCCATTCCTTTTATGCCCCCGTCCACCCATGACACTCCTGCTCTCATGCACAGACGATTCAGCAGGTATCTGGCCTTTCTGTTGTCCAGACATCCAACCACGGCATCCATGCGCCTTATCAGCCCCAAGCCTACTTCCGTACCTATGTCGGCCACCAAAGGC
Organism: Bacteroidaceae bacterium; assembly: GCA_017628845.1. Lineage (GTDB taxonomy): Bacteria > Bacteroidota > Bacteroidia > Bacteroidales > Bacteroidaceae > Physcousia. Next base: position 16,010 of record JAGBYI010000005.1, on the reverse strand, counting down.
ATTACTTCCACATTAGGATTGAGCCTTCTTAGGGCACGTGCCGCGGCATAGACTTTATGGCATGCCTCTCCTGCATCCTCCAGTGTAAACAGCACAGAGCGTGTCAAGTTGCTGTATTCTACCTTGTCAAAGTCTACCAGCCACAGATGCCCCACCCCGAAAAGGGCAAGGTTCTTGGCCACTTCGTTGCCCAGGGCACCGCATCCAACTACCATCACACGGGCAGCACTCACCTTGTGCTGCTTCCACCATGAGAGCTTCGGGAAGATATCTTCTCCCCATCCCACATGTGCTTCTTCAAGGATGGTATTGTCCGTTTTCATTGCTCGCGCTCGCGTTGCTATGTAGGCACAAAGATAGGAAAACATTGGGAAATACCATTCTTTGCAACGTTTTTTTTTCAAAAACATTAAAAAGGCTACGCCATTGCTCTATAGTTATTTCAAAAAAGCGTATCTTCGGACTCAAAATATTGGAAACCATACATCAAGAGGAATGAACAGGCTTCTTCATGCCATACTGTGCATGCTGTGCCTTGTGCCTGCGCTGATTTCTGCCCAGCAGATCAAGGTGGCAGATTTCGCAAGGCTCAAGCAACCGCTTCTGCATCCAAGGACATACACCGTGGACAAGCAGTTTGCATTGCTGGACCTATACACACAAGAGAAAGGGTTTGAGTTCCTTATCGGCAAGCAACCCATACCGGTCCAGGAGGGAGACGGCATGGTAACTCTGATGTTGCCAGACATGACCACATTTTTTACCATCAAGCATCCCGACTACGGACAACTCGCATGGAAAGTCCCTGGCAGTCCCCTGCGCCGCAAAAAGCATTATCAGGCGCAGCTTATTACAGACAGTCCGGACAAGGAATTCTCTGTCTCTCATCAGTGGGCGGTATTCCATTTGCAGCCCTCTCAGGCAATAGTCACTATAGACAGCACCATGCATCGCATTCTGTCGGGACAGCTGCAGGTCTTGCTGCCCATCGGCAGGCATAGTATCAGAGTTGAGACTCCGTTCTACGAGGAACTTACCGACACCTTCGTTCTTTCGGACACTTCCCGACTGGACATGCATATCAGCCTGCATCCGTTGTATTCATATCTGGAAGTGACTTCCAAAGTACCCGATGCTGAAATCCGTCTCAACGGCAATCCTATTGGCAAGGGCAAGGCACGCAGCGGACGCATTTCACCCGGGATACACGAACTCGCCCTATATCACGGCACATTGTGCATTTACCGCAATCCGGTTACACTTGCTTCAGGAGAACGGCGTACCCTGTCCATCGGTGGCGAATTTGCCAAAAACAGCAACGGCGATTTGCCAGGCATCGGTACTGCTGCCGGACACGATGCCGCCACATCCCTCATTGCCAATGACGAGCAGCCCGATTCCTTTTACATCCAAGCCTTTGACGACAGTACCGAAATTTGGGTAAACCGCGAAATGGTTGGACATGGCTCGTGGAAAGAACTGCTGGAACCTGGCGTATATGCCGTAAGCACGCGCAAGGACGGCCTAGAGTCGCGCACACAATATGTGCAGGTAGGTGGCGGAAGCCGGCAGCAAGTGAAGATGCCCACTCCATATGCCTCCTACGGGTGGCTGAGCGTATCATGCAACGTAGTGGACGCCCAGGTGTGGCTGGACGGCAAACTGGCAGGTTCCACCCCATGCATCATTCCCAATCTTCATATTAGGAAGAAGTATTTGCTACGAATCACCAAGGACGGATATAAACCCTACGAACGGATTATCACCATAAGGGGGAACGATATGCTGAGAATCGAGGGCAAACTGAAAACAGGAAACTGAAAGCACCTGCCCCACCCCGTATACTCCGCAAAGCTCTGCCACTTCACCTGAAAGCGTGCCAAAAACAACACATATACAATATGAGCCATAAGACACCAAATGAAATCTTCAACGAAACGAAATCCAAATTGCAAGGTTATGTCACACTTTACTATTTTCATCTGGGAAACCTGTGCATAAAGGCAGACCCCATAGCCCTGCTCTCCACTACGGTGGAGGTGAACGGCGACGAGATGAATCTGGAAGAAGTGGCGGAAATCAGCCTTGAGGACGACTACACTTTTGCCATCACACCCAAGGGGGCAAAGCAAGTCTTCCCTGTATGCAAGGCCATACAGACAGAGCATCCCGAATTCAAAATGGAGGAAAAGACAGAGCGTAACGAACTGACCGACGAAGAAGAGGTGACAATACATTTCACCATGCCCACTGTCAACGAGAACCGCCGGGATGTGTGCATGGATTACATAAAGGCAAAGTACGAACTTGTAACCGCCAAGATGGACGTCGCCTTTACCACGGGAACTGCCAAAATGACGGCCAGCATGATAGGCTTGCCTGCCGAAACCGTGGACAAGGCCAAGGAAAAGCTACAGGCACTGTACGACCAGCATATGGAAATGTGCAACAAACTCAGGGACGACAAGACCAAGGAGGTGGAAGATGCCTATCTGCAATACCATGCCGAACATGCCGAACAGACCCGGCAGGACGAGGAGATGCAAGCGGCGCATAGCAGCCAGAATGTTTTCAGCATGAACATGAAAGACGAAAAAGAATAAATCCTATGGCAAAATACGTATGTATGGGCGCCATGCTGAAATGCACTTTCGGGCTTGCCCCATCCACGCTGATAGTAACTGTGCCTTTGCGCCCCATGATCCAAAACAAACCCAAGGCAACGATAATGGACTTTGCGCCTATGGTAAACATCATGCCCTTCGGCATGTGCCAGTCCATGTCCAACCCCACGGTGGCATCTGCCACGGCGGCCGCCATGGGCGTACTCACCCCCATGCCCTGCATACCGGTTATCGTGGCTCCATGGGCACCCGGAGGCAAGGAACTCATCACCAACATGCCTGCCCTGCTGGACAACTGCAAACTGATGTGCGCCTACGGTGGCAACATATCCATCACCAACCCGGGACATACAGAGAACACTACGGCAAAGTAACCGTAAGCCTTCCCGTAGACAAGCCAGTCCTCCTGCTAAGAGTACTCGAATCCCCTTAATAGGAGTACTGCAGTACTCTTAGCAGGAGGACTCTGTTGTTTACATTATTTCTTTTCCTCGGCCTTCAGTTCTTCTTCCTTCAGCTTAGCAGTGAGCTTGCCTGTGGCAGGAGCACCGGGTACTGCCATGCCCTCGCTGGTACATGGCGACTTGAATGAACTCTTCACCTCCATGTTCTTTACCTCCAGGTCGCCACCGCTTATGGCACCCTTGGCTGTAACGTCGCCCTGCAGGGTGGTCTTGCCGTATAGGTCCAGATTGCCGCCACAAACAGAGGTATTGCCACCCGAGAGCTGCACAATGGCCTTGTCCTGCTGCAACTCCAGTGTTGTGTCGGCCAGTATGGCGGTCTGGTCCGAAACCATCTGCATCTGCTTGCTTCGCGTCTTTGAGTCGCGTGAACCCATAAGCATCTTTTCCGACAGCAGTAGCATGCTGCTTCCCGTGGCAAGGGATTTCTCCGTGCGCTTCTCCTGGTCCACATCCACCGACTTTATCTCCACCTTCTTGGCATTCACCTCCACACGTCCAGTGGCCTTTCCCTCGGTTTCGGTAGCAGAAAGTTCGGTATTCTCCACGCGTATACTCAAGGAACCGTCCTTGGCAAGCGCCTTTTCCTGCTTCTTCTTGTCCTTCCACTCATAGTCTAAGGATTCCAGGGCAATGCTCTTGGATGCTATACGCACATTGCCCACGGCAGGATAGTCACCCTTGGTAATCTCGCCCTTGGAGTTGCGCTCCACCTTGGAGTTGACGGTGCTGATGTCCACATTCTGTGCGGAGAGACTGATGTTTCCATCCTTCTGCAGGGATTCGTCCTGCATGGTGCTGGCTATGCTCACGTTTCTTGCCGTTATGCTCACTCCCGCCTCGGGGTTCTCGCGATAGTTGCCGTCGCCGTCCATCGAGTAGGCGTCTACCCTTTCGGAAAGCATGCTGATGCTGGTACCTGTGCTCGTATCCTTGAAAGTGGATTTTTTCTTGTCCACATCCTTCTTCATCTCCTCAATGCACGACAGCTGACGGTTAGTCTCTGCCAATGCCGAGAGAGTCCTGAAATATTCTGCCATGGCAGAGTATAGGCTGACGGAATCGGAATTGAAGTTTTCGTAGAGTTCGTCGATGTCGAGGAAACTGGTACGTGCAGTCACCTGATTGGCAACCATATTGTCAAAGTCGAGCAGTCCCTTGAGGTCCTTCATGCGCGATTCCACCTGCTTTTTCAGGTCCTTGGCACTGGACTCGAGGTCCTTGGCACGATTATTCAGTACATCGCAGCATTGCTTCAGGTGGTCTGCCTTGTGGCTGTTGGACAGGGTGGCGAGCACCTGCACGGTGGTTTCCGAGTTGAACTCTATGCCCAGTGTTCCGGCACTCGGATGTGTGGTGAAGGTGCCCTTGGCGTTCTCGCTTTTAAGGGATATGGCCTTGGCTTGCGATACTACTTCAGATACATCTTGAACCACATGTTCCGTACCGTCGGCACCAGGGTCTTCTGCCACGGAGTGTATTCGGGAAGCACGCGAAATTATGGTGCCAGTGGAGGCGCCCTTTTGTCCGCTAGCTTCCAAGCTGACCTGTGTGCCACGCAGCACTATGCTGCTGCTTCCATTCCAGAGCACTCCATCGGCATCAACGTTGCCTATGATGATTTCGGGAGCAGAGATGATGATGCGATTATCGTCGCGGATGTATTTTCCCAGAGAAACTCCGGGCACATCCTCCAGCATGTACATCAGTTCTTGTTTTATCTGCTGAACCTCTTCCTTGCTCTTGCGGATGTTTTCCAATTCTTTTTTGACATTGCTCTGGAGTTTCTCCAGTTCTTCCTGCCATTGTTCGAATTTGTATGCGGTTGTATTCATGCGAATGTGTTTTTAAACGGAAAAGGGAACCAAAGGCCTATGCCCGTAGGGGGCTAAAGTCAAAAGTGAAAACTATGAGCCACAGAGTGTGGACAACGGAAATCAGTTTTCACCCTGCCGGCTTCACCCTTCCGGTAATGTTAGCTTTGCTCCCTTGATCATCTTTATGATGAAGGCACGCCATGCGTTGGCCTCGTCGGGCATATAGGCTTTGAAACTGCCATCGGCTCCAAAGCGGTACATCTTGCCTGCTTCGGCAGAGAGGAGTATGTTGCCAGTATCCTTCTTGCTCCACGAGCGGTCGTCCATGATGCCGGTAAGTCCCATGCCACCTGCCACTACACCCATAAGGCGGAGTGCATTCTTGTCGTCGTACCCGTGTGCGATAGTAATGTTTTCTTTTAGATATTTCTCGTCAAAAGTGGCTGGTAACGTGTTGTTGCCCATGTTATCGATGTTCCTTATTTGGATAAGGTCTTTAAGAGCATTATTTTCTTGTTTGTTCCAAATTTTTCTTATATTGTTGTAAATACAATTGCGACATTCCGCTTCTACCGTTGAGAGGAAGAGTTCCTGCATGGGTGGATTGCTGGAAGTATCCAGTCCAGCGTTTGTAATTGAGATGGAAGTAAGCCAGGATGACATCTTGGTGTTCCATGTATTACATTTGTCCCTTAAAAAATCAAAGTCTATTTCTAGATTGCTGTTAATGAATTTATTAATTGTACTTATAGTATTTATCATACTCAAGCACTGGTTGTTTAACTCCTTTGTATAGTCGGTAGATTCATATACTAGACGATCTAAACCTTTAACATATTCAAGATATTTCTGCTTGACAGCCTCAATATCTTTAAATCCCTCACCAAATGTATGAAGGGTAAGACTATTATATTTGTTAATTATATTTTGTTCCAAACTATTCCAGCTAGACCATAAAATAGTATACTTATTGTACGCATCTACAATCTTGCCTTGAACTGCTATGATGCTAGTCCACACATTGTCGGGCACAATGCTGGTCTTGTCATCGAAGGCATAATTGCCCAAAGCCCTGAAGGAGCTTTTGAAGAAATTTACAACCGTTTCCGTCTTGGAATTACCTTTAAGTGAACCCTTGCTAGAGTTGATGGCAGTTTGTCCCTTTCCTGCCTCGAGGCGCATGAAGCGGTGCGACTTGATGAGCATGGTGCCGCCGATGGGGCGGAAGATACTCTCAAACCATGTGCGGTATAGCGACAGGTCTACGCTCATCTTCATGGCTGCACCTGCCACGGGTTGTAAAAGATGTTTCAACAGGAAGAAGTCGGCAACATTCTTGCTATTGTTCTCCTTATCATTCTCGTCATAACCTGCAGCACTGTGACTATAGAAACGAGGATTGGCAATGTTGGTGCCAGAGGTGATGGACAGATTGTTGCGTGCAATGATGTCCACGTTCTTGCCCTCTATCTTTATGTTGCCAGACGGAGCGCTGATGGTGATGCCCTGGAAGGCATCGATGGAGACATCGCCAAAGGGCGACTTTATGCTCACCTTGCGGTCGTGTGTAGAACCAGTGATGGAGTAGAATCCATAATAGTCTGCCAGTTCGAAACCACCACCCAGCTTGTTGTCGTCTCCTGTAGTGCTCAAACTGTCGAGGAAGCCGAATTTTGCAAAATAGGAGAATGGAAGCAGATTGGCGCCAAACTTGCTGCCTGGCAGGTCGGTAAAGGTGAGGTGATGCCCATTGGCAGAGGTGATGGACTTGACCAACGGACCATTTTGTGTGGCGGCATGGTAGGAGGGAATGCGGTTCTCCAGGTAGAACGCCCCCACCACATAGGGGTTCTCCACATTGCCGTCCACAAAGTCTACCATAACGGCATCACCTGCCGCGGGAAGGAACATAAATCCGGATTCCTTAGATGCCATCGGGGAGGCAATATTTATCCAGGGAGAGGCATTTTCCGAGTCTTTGGAGTCTTGCCAGTCGAAAAGCACCCTGACCCTGCCCAATCGCATAGGGTCGTTGTTGGCAGACACTGTGGCCCTCTGTGTCGAAGGCTTGATGGTATTCTTTCTGGGCAGAGGTATGGGATAAGGAGAATTGGTGGTGCCGCCTGTAGAACCCTCTGTTTTCGTGCCGATATATGGAATCAGAACCATCTCGAACTCCTCTTTGTATCTCTTTATATCTTTAGATTCGATAATGCCATCCATTATCTTGGCACCGCCACGTACCTGGTACACGACATAGGGGTTACCGTCCACCTTTACAGTATCTCCCAACTTATGATGTTTGTAGGTTGAACTGGTCACTATCAGTTTTTTCTGCTCTGCCAGTTTCTCGTTTTTCAGTATTTCGGCATAGAACTGGTTGCCGAAACCATCACCCTCAACAAATTGATATACATCGTCCTTGGTGTAGTCTCCGAAATTCTTCTTGAAACCATCATTGGCCTGTTTTTTGAACAATTCGGAAACGCCAAAGATGCCCCCGCACGCCATTGCCGTTGGAGCAATAGCATCCAGAATATGAGGTGACTCAACTATGGGCTTAATCAGGTTTAGCGAGATGGCACCAGGAATGTAGTAGTCTTCTTTCTTGGCAAAGTCATCGTCTTTCTCTCTGATGGGCTTATAATATTCTGCCGGGAACTCAGTCCTATTGGAAATAGTGGTATAGTCGCAGGATTCCTCCTCCTCTGTGTACTCTATCTCATAACCTGATTCTATTAGTGCGTTAGCGTTGTCAGTTGCTTTGGGTATACCTATGCATAAATTATTGTCCTCTACATAAAGGAATTCGCCGTTACGGTTGCATACACGAACGAGGAAGTCGTGAAAACTCTCTTCAAATTGAACATTGTATGGGAGCACAGGTTCCACTTCATAATAGTCTGTGGCATTTTTCAGGTCCGCTTCATTGATATTAGAAATCAATGTCTTCGCGCCATTGAGGATTTTGTATCTCGTACTGGGCTTTTGGTCAATAGAAAGGTGTTGAAGATTAGAATTTATGTATTTCCACAGGTTGTTGGGATTGGCGTCGGGACTCGTAGGGCTTGAAGGCAGATGTGTGATATGGGAACAGAACTTCTGGAAATAGTGGTTCTTCTTGTATTTTGCCAATGTGCCCTCTATAATTTCGTCGACAAGCATTTTTCCGGTAAACGCCTGGCTAAATTTATCTATGGTTAGGAACTTGTCCACGCTGTATGCCTTCAGCGTGACATATGTACCCTTTTTCTTCTTTTCAAAAATGTAGTATTTGCTGGCCACCACCAAAGAGGAATACTCCAGGGAAACAGTGCCAGAGAACGACGACAGGGGTGCTGTTGTCTCTATCAGTAGTTCCAAACATCCCGGATGATACATCTCCTTATGATAGGATATGGAAGTAAGCAGAAGAGGTGTAATATTGATGGTACTTTTCTGTGCGTTCTTTGCCTCATTTACTGATGTACCTTGCGTTAGAGTGACCTCATAAGAGGTCTGGTCATGCATGTACGTATTCAGCGTTACGCTGTACTTAGATGGATCAGTAGTGTCGTATTGCTTGGCATATTTATCCGCAAAACTAGCAATATTATCAATTCTCACATATCCGTCAAGGTCGTCATTGGTAACAAACTTCCCTACAGACACCACGCATTCCTTAGACAGATATTGACCATTGGAATCCTTGCCCTCAGAGATGGCCGAAATAACCGCTACACCACCGCCGATGGCCACGACGGTTCCTTGCTGGTCTACGCTTGCTACTTTCTCATCGCTACTGCTCCATTTTATAGTCTTGACCGTTGCATTTGTAGGATACACATTGGCAGAAAGCTGATTAGCGGCACCAGCCTCCATTGACAAGGCTGTTGTGCTTATGCTAATGCTCTCCACAGGAACGCAGAAGACAGAAACCTTGCACGAAGGACTTATTTCCTGACCGTTTACCATGGCCGTAATGTACGAATACGAACTTTCTGCCAAGGCTTTTACCGTAACCTTGCCATGCTCCTCATTTATTATGGAAACGTTGCTCTGGTATTTGTTCGACCACGAAACCTCGTCATCGGCACCCGGTGAGGGTATAATTGAAATGGTCGTGCTCTTGCCTAATTCCAGTTCTATCTCCGTGGAATCTAATATATATGACGTATTGTTGCCTGAATTATCTGCCATAGTATTTTATATCAAGTATCAGTGGTTAACCATAAGTTTCCTCTCCACCCTGCTTCCGATATAGTCCAGCGAGTGCAGTAGAATCTTCATGTTCAGTATCATGCCATTATGCTGTGGGTCTATGGTATCGAAAAGTTCCTCTATCTCCACCACGTAACCATTCACTATCATGGCATCTTCATAGTCCTGGAGGATGTGGAAGTCGTCGTAGGAGGCATTGAAAATCATAGAGAACGCAAACTGGTCCATACTGCTCAAGCGTTGGTATAGTTCCTTATATCCGTCGGAGGAAATGGTTTTCAAGGTAATCTGCATCAGCGAAGCATTGGAAGGACCAAAAGGCATTCCCACCTTGTCCCTGCTTCTGAAACAGGAGTAGTCAAAATGCTGTACTGTGAAGCCGTTTTCCTGACGCAGAGGTATACCCTCGGTGATGTCGTCAAGGAACATCACGGCCTTCAGTTGCTTGGACATGTATTCGGGCATGGTATTGTATATTATATATTAAGGTGGCAATGGGTTAATAGTTTTTGAACGATATAGAGTCCACCAGAGTTTCCTCGGCAGTGATTTCTATATGCAGGAGGCGACGAGTTTCTTGATCTATATGATATGATTCGCTCAGCGAGAAGCACGATGCCCCTTCGAACAGAAGTATCTTGGGCTGCTCGTCGAACATGGCCTGACCAGAGAGATCAAACACTATTCGTCCACTCAATAAGGTACGATTTATGTACCAATCGTATAGGCTTAGGTCTTCCTTGCCCGGTGCAACTATGGTAATGGCTATGCTCTTGTTGCGTGCCGTAGTATCCGGCATGCGGAAGTTATAGCCACGGGAAAAGTTGTATTGGCAACGTACAACCTTGTATTGGCGGTTGTATACTCCGATGTGGTTGTCACCAATCTGTAGGGTTGCCGATAATGACATGGGATTAGATTATTAAAATGAAGGCACGGGTAGTGCTATGTGCATAACCCGTGCCTGATTATTGTCCGTGTTTATCTCCAAGGATTAACGAACTCAACGGGTCCGTTCTTCAGTTCCTGACAAACGATTTCAATCTCTTCGTAGTGACCTTCGCCATCTTCCCACTTTTCAATGAAGTGTACGCAATAGCATCCGGTACCTTTAAGGTCCTTCATAGTGGAACCGTCGATGGTGTTGAAGAATGTAACCTTCACATCGCGGGGGTCGTTGGGGGCCAACATCCACTGCAGCAACTGGTTGTTGCCGTCGTTCATGGCCTTCACACGTATGGTGATGCGGCCGCCACGGGGAATACCGGAAATCTGGCCTTCGCGGTCCACTTCCTGATTGAACTTATAATCTATCAACATCACTTCACGTACCTCAAAGCCGCTGACTTCAAGTTGTACAGGTGTCAAATTCTCTGCCATATTGCATCAAATGTTTTTAGTTCTGGATTAGAATTAAAGTATTAAGCCCAATCGTTTTCGAACACTACGGATTCGAACTCAATCTTCTGACATGTGATTACTATCTCTTCAAAATGACCCTTCTTGTCTTCCCACTTCTCGTCAAAGTTGATGCAGTAGCCATTTGTGAACTTGATGGTTTTCATCACCTTGCCGGTCTTTGTCTCCATAAAGGTAACAACTCCATTCTTGGGCAGGTTGCGCTCCACCATCCATGCCAACAGGTCGGGAGTGCCATCGTTGTGTGCCTTAACTCTTATTCTTATCTTGCCGCCACGGGGTATACCAGACATCTGGCCCTCCACATCGGTTGCCTGGTCAAATTCGTAGGTTACCATCAGCACTTCGCGTTCCTTGTAACCATCAATCTCCAATTTAACAGGTGTCTTTGCCATAGTTTGCTTGTTTTAGGTTGATATTGTTTTTTGTGTGTTATACTGCATTATGCCATTTGTGCTTCCTTGTCCTTCCTGTCGGCTGCCACCTTGATGACAAAGTTCTTTGCAGAATAGAAGGGGGTAAGACTGATGTCGCAGGTAATGCGTTTTGTTACGGGATCCTGTGTGGGTTCCTTTATCTCGTAGTTCTGGAACAGGTTGCCATAACCCTTGTAGTCGTTCAGGAATCCCTGGATCTTTGCCTTCAGGTTCTTGGGAGAGTTGTATGGATCCCAGTTTTCCAGTGCCACTTCATGCACGAAGTTCATAAGCACCTTCTTTACCCAGTCAAACACACGAACAATGGGATACTCCTTCATGGCGGTATTGTCGCCGTTATACAGAGTGGAGTTATTGAATGCCATTACGCGTCCTTCGGAATAAACCATGGGTATTACCTGGTTGTCCATCAGTGCGGCAATTTCAGACTTGAGCAGATCCAGCTTCACACCCTTCACACCGTCAAGTGTTCCGTACTTCTTGCCGCCGGCACCCTGTGCCATGCTTGCGCTCTCGTCATACAGTTTACCTGCCAGGGCACCAGAACTGGCAATGTAGAATGCAGCATTCTCCTTTTCGTCCTCGGAAAGTTTCTCTGCCTCGCGGCCAACCAGCCAGTTGGCAGTCATGATGACGTTCTGCAACTCTATATCGCTGTCCTTGTATCCCTCTGTGTTGGCAAAGAGGTCATCAAAGGAATATTCGTCGGCATGATCAGTAATAAGCATCACCTTGTACTTGAATGCAATCTTTGCCCACTGGAGCAGTGAAACCTTATCCTGGAATACGTTGCCGGGCACAACCATCAGGCTGTAGCAGTCCTTAAGACTCAGACGGTCAAAGCCACCACGCAGAATGTTGTCAACTTCCTGTGCAAAACCAGAATCGTCATCAGCAATGTCATCCTTATACACGTTAATGATGCGCAGGTTCTTTACCTTCTCTGCATTGGCAGTCTTAAAGAACGAATCCAGTGAACGATATGAGCGTTCCATATTCTGTGTTGCATACAGAGCATCGGTAATGCCTTGGCTCAAAACGCTGCTGTACTTATCCTCCTTAGCCTTGCATGCATCCACAAACTCTGTGGCGCTGCCGTATCCTTCGTCCAGGATTTCCAGCCAACCCTTGATATCGCTGATCAAGGTGTCGCGCTTGTCCTTGAAACGCTTGTCGCTCAAGAATACTGCCTTTGCTGCCTTCTTTGCAGGGTTCAGGTTGTCTGCGTCGGGCATGAAACCACGGACTGCGTTGAAACCGCCAAAGGCAGCCAACAACTTGGATGTATCCTTATTCTCTGCGGAACGAACTTCTGCACCAGCAGCCTGTTCGGTTATTATTGCTTTTTTTGCTTCTGTTTCAGCCATGACTAATAGATTTTATTTGTTTCCTTCCAGTTCTTCTAACATTGCCTTCAGCATCTCTTTCAGTTCTTCGCGTGCAGAACCATCCTTCAGGATGTCGCGCAGTTTGCGGTTCTGCTCAATGCTCTTGCGAATCTTTGCATTGGTGTCAATCTTCTGCTTCACACCAGACAGGAACTGGCTGTTGGCAACCAGCTTGCCCTTGCCGCCCTGAGCCTCAAAATCGCGCAGTTCATTAAACTCAAGCACTTCGTTTACCGAACCGCCCTCTTCGTCCACAAAATCCACTTCCACCTTTGGTTTGAAGTGAGCAAATGCATCGGCAATACATTGTATATCCTCAACGAACTCAGGGTTACCGGGTTCTACATCCGAGGTATACTGGTCAATCATCAGGGTCTTGTTGTTGTCGACCGGAGAGACTTTTGCATTGGATTCTTCATCTGGAGCCATCGAGATGAAATTCTCTTTCATTGCCATAATGTAAATTGTTTTAGGTTTATATTCTGTTTAATGTATGTCTTGTCTGTTGGATTCTTTTATCACAAAGTCGGGTTTGCCGTCTGTTATCCTCACCTCAACTGTGTCGCCAGTTTTTATTGCACCTGAGATGATAAGTTTTGAGAGCGGATGGCGCAGTTCCTTGCGGATGATGCCTATCAATGGACGTGCACCATACTGTTGGTTGTAGCCCTTCATAGCTATCTCCTGCTTCACCTCGTCTGTCATTGTCAAGGTGATACCCTGCTCCTCAAGCAGTTTTAGCAGTCCCTTCAGGTGTATGTCAAAGATTCGTACCACACCCTCTGGCATGATGGGCGAGAAGGGGACGATCTCCGTAAGGCGTGCCAGGAATTCAGGACGGAAATGTCCTTGCATAATATCCATCAGGTCATTGTTCTGTGGTATATTGCCCTGGTTGAAGGCGTCCACGATGAACTGACTGCCTATGTTTGAGGTGAAGAGAATAAGCGCGTTTGAGAAATCGCCTACGCGTCCCAGTCGGTCGTGCAGTTTGCCTTCGTCCAGAATCTGCAGGAAGAGGTCGAATACAGACTTGTGTGCCTTTTCAATTTCATCGAACAGCACCACGGAGTAGGGCTTCTGGCGTATCTTGTTAACCAGCAGACCGCCTTCTTCGTAACCTACGTAACCCGGAGGTGCACCATAGAGAAGAGCCACAGAGTGTTCTTCCTTAAACTCGGACATGTCAAAGCGTATCAGCGAGGATTCGTCCTCGAAAAGGAAAGCCGCCAGTGCCTTTGATAACTCTGTCTTGCCCGTACCCGTAGGACCCAGGAAGAAGAACGAACCCATGGGCTGCCCTTTCTTGTTCAGGCCGGAACGGGATTCGAATACAGAGTCAAGAACGATCTTCACGGCATGGTCTTGGCCTACGACACGCTTCTTCAGGGTCGCCTCGCCGTTGGTCAGTCGGTCGCGCTCCTTGGACTGTACTTTGCCCAGAGGAATGCCTGTCTGCTTTGCCACTACGGCATAGAGGTCGGCGCTATCCAGAGAGGTACGTTTCTCTGCACTGAGTTCAGATAGCTGGCTAACGGTGTTCTGCAGGTAGTTCAGGCGCTCCTGAACGGTAGGTATCTTGCTGAAGTCCGTGTCGGTGTCCAGTTGTGCCAACAGGATGCAGCTAACCTTGTTCATTAGTTCGTAGTTGAGCCAGTCCAGTTCCTTCATCAGCGATTCGCTCTCCTTGGTGTTTTCTGCTTTTGTGGAAAGCTCGTTCAGTTTCTCTTGTATATACTGCAGGTCCTTGCCAGACATGTCGTTCATGGTCTTCAGAAGGGCCATGGTACGGTCTATCAGATCGAATGCAGAGTCTGGCAGAGCCTTCTCGGTAAGATATCGTTTTGCCAGGCGTATTGCATCTGACATAACGGTCTCGTCCACGCCGAGTCCGTGGAATGTCTCATAGCTTTGCGTAGCGCCTTTGAGTATTCTAAGACAGAGGTCGGCGTTCGGTTCTTCAATGCTGATACGCTCCAGCTTGTTCACGAACTCCTTGTCAGTTTCAATGTTCTTGGTGAACCCATCTACTGAGGCAGTACAAAGCAACAGGATGTTGCCTTTACCCAGTTCCTGCTTTAGCATGGCTGCTGCTCCGTACAGGGTGCCCTGCTTGTCAAACAGTTTGTCTATTGACTCTATAATGAGGATTGCATTCTTTTTCTCCTTGATCTCGGCAAGCAGTTTCTTGAAGCGGTCTTCCACCTCACCTTTGTATGAGGCGTCGGCAGACAGTGCCGCTATGTCCACCTCGTATGCCGCTGCATTGTTGAGGAAACCGGGCACGTGTCCCTTTGCCAGTTGGATAACGAATCCATTAACGAGCGAAGTCTTGCCCACTCCTGATTCGCCAGTGATGAGCAGGTTCGACTTGGTTTTTCTGCCCAGTATTTCATATATGGTAGAAATCTCGTTCTCAAAACCTACAATGTCGCCCAGTTTGCCGGCCAGGGCCTCTTCGCTCTTGTTGATACAGTACTTCTGTATATTACAGCCTCCCTTGTAACCACTGCCTGGGGTCGTGGACGAAGCGCTTGCCATGGCATCTGGACTAACTTGTGTGCCAGTTCCCATCTTGTCGCATATCTCCGAAGCGTTCAATGGCAGGGTCTTCAGTTGGTCAAAGGAGAATCCTACGCCAGGGGTAACGAGCGAAGCCAGTATGCATACGGGGTCGCAATTGTCCAGACCAAAACGCATCTGGTAGGACTCGGCTTCGTCCATCACAGCCTTTGACTCTTCGGACAGTTTCAGGTCCTTGGATGGTCTTGCTGCACGAGGTGACAGCTGCATCTGAACGTCTGCCCATTCCTGCAGATAGTAGTAGTCTTTGTTCAATTCTGTTTCAATGAAATGAACCAGTCCAACCTCCTTGTGGAGCATGGCTTTGAACAGATGAGCAGGATATATGGCATCACTGCTGTACTCAATTGCAAACGAGTTGGCTATCAATCTGATTTGGTCTTCCATAGTATGCGTACTGTGTTAAAACATTCGCAAAGTTAAGCATTGACGTTATATATGCAATAAGTTCCTTTTATTTTTGCCTGTGTATTATATTTTTTTAAGAAAATGCCAACAAAGTGTTTATTAATTTAGCAACTATGCTTATCAAATACTTAAAAAACACAACTAATTCTTTGCCCAATAAAGTAGAAAGTTTACATATACTTAAAGCAAATATTATCGCTATGAATACATCAGGCATAAAAGAGTGTTGACACTGAATAGCATGAATGGCTTTAGTATCAACACCGCTGTTACTTTATATTTTCCGCTACCATATTGTATGGTCAGCGCATATATAATCTAATTTTCCACTACCACGAAGAGTTTGTCGTTGCGGCGAACCTTCTGGGGCATGGCTATGCTGATGTGCTGGCCTTTCCTGGCAACCTCCACGGGGTCGAGGTCGAAGCGTATCTCTTCGGCCGTACTGTACAAGGCACCGGTGGTGGGACCAGTGACGAGAATCTTGGAGCCACGGGGCAGTTCGCATGCCTCTATCTTGAATTCGGCTACACCAAGTTTGGAGAAATAGCGCACCACCTTGCCGCAATACACCTTCTTCTCGGTGGCGGCACTGCCGTGCACCTCGCTCCACTCGCCAAGGCTCTTGCCCTGGTAGTATCCGTCCCAGAAGCCACGGTTGAATACGGTG
>JAGBYI010000041.1 GCA_017628845.1 Bacteroidaceae bacterium | reverse complement strand
CTCGCCAGATGTACCACTTGCCTCGAGAGGACGTGTGGGAGTGTTCATCCAGATATCAACACCAGAAATCAGGCGGCGAGCCAACTGCATGTCGTAGTTCTCCAGGAAGATGATCTTGCCCAGGAACTGAGGCATCTGGCTGATCTCGTAGATGCGCTTGATCAGACCCTGACCAGCACCATCAGCGGGGTGAGCCTTACCAGTGTACAGGAACTGTACGGGGTAGTTGGGGTTGTTAACGATCTTCTCCAGACGCTCCAGGTCGGTGAACAGCAGGTGAGCACGCTTGTAGGTAGCGAAACGGCGACCGAAACCAATCAACAGAGCATTGGGGTTGATCTTGTCCATCAGGCTTACTACACGAGAGGGGTCACCCTGGTTCTTCAGCCAGCTGTCGCGGAACTGCTCACGGATGTAGTTAACCAGCTTGGTCTTCAGTTCCATACGGGTCTTCCATACCTCGTCGTCGCTAACGTTGTAGATGCCGTGCCAGATTTCCTCGTTGCTCTGGTCAGCCAGGTGGTTGGCATCGAAGTGCTTAGCATAGAGCTTGCGCCACTCGTTTGCACACCATGTGGGGAAGTGAACACCGTTGGTAACATAGCCAACGTGGCTCTCCTCGGGATAGTAGCCGTTCCAGATGCCAGCAAACATCTTCTTGCTGACCTCGCCGTGCAACCAGCTAACGCCGTTGACCTCCTGACAGGTGTTGCAAGCGAAGGTAGACATACAGAAGCGCTCGCCCTTGTCGTCGGGATTCATGCGGCCCATGCCGATGAACTCGTCCCAAGAGATACCCAGAAGCTGGGGATAACCGCTCATGTACTTAGAGAACAGCTGCTCGTCGAAGTAGTCGTGACCAGCGGGTACGGGAGTGTGAACGGTGTAGAGAGAGCTTACGCGAACCAGCTCAAGAGCCTCAGTGAAGCTGAAGCCATCCTTAACGTAGTCAACAAGGCGCTGTACGTTGCACAGGGCAGCGTGACCCTCGTTGCAATGGTAAACGTCCTTCTTGATACCGAGCTGCTTCAGCAACAGAACACCACCGATACCGAGCAGAATCTCCTGCTTCAGACGGTTCTCCCAATTACCGCCATAAAGAGCGTGGGTGATGGGACGGTCGAACTCGCTGTTCATCTCGTTGTCGGTGTCGAGCAAGTAGAGCTTAACACGGCCAACGTTTACACGCCATACGTATGCGTGAACATAGTAGTTCATGTAAGGAACGTCAACTACCATGGGAGTGCCGTCAGCGTTCATCTGCTGCTCGATGGGCAGAGAACCGAAGTTCTGAGCCTCGTAGTTAGCAACCTGCTGACCATCCATGCTCAGGGTCTGAGTGAAGTAGCCGTAACGATACAGGAAACCAACAGCGCACATGTCTACGTTGCTGTCAGAAGCCTCCTTGATGTAGTCACCTGCCAAGATACCAAGACCACCAGAGTAGATCTTCAGCACCTGGTTCAGACCGTACTCCATGCAAAGGTATGCAACAGAGGCACGATTCTTGTCGGGCTCTACGTCCATGTACTGACGGAACTGAGCGTACACGTCATTCATCTTCTTCACGATAGCCTTGTCCTGAGCCAGCTCTTCCATCTTCTCATGAGAGAGACGCTCCAGCAGGAGAACAGGATTCTGACCGCATTCTGCGTACAACTTGGGATCCAAGCTGGTGAACAGGCTGCGAGCATCGTGGTTCCAAGCCCACCACATGTTGTGTGCGAGCTCATTCAACTTCTCCAATTCGGCAGGGATGCTGCTCTTTGCAGAGACGGTTCTCCATGCAGCCGCATTGGCGTTGCTTGCTTTGATTCTCATAATTTTGTTTGTTAATTTATTTTGTTTTGTATTTTTCTATATGGTAAAGTAAGGGGTTCACTTTATTTAGAAGCGACTCTCAAGTCGCGGTTCTTCAGCGCTATGTCGTAAGCCTCGTAGTAGTACTTGATGAAGTTCTTCCACAATGCCTTGTCTGAAAGTTTCTTGGCCTTCTTGCGAATTTCCTCAACCTCCTTCTCTGTAAGGTTAGAGAACGTGGAAACAGTCTCCTTGATACGGTCGGCAACCTCGCTGTAGTTATAGTCGGTACGACGTATAACCTCTACACCATCCATAATGGTAGAGAATTCCCCCTTTACGCTATTTGCCCACATACCAAAACCAGAGAGGCTGGTGGTAACGCAGGGAACGTGGAAAGCAACACTTTCCAGGGGAGTATAGCCCCAAGGCTCGTAGTATGAGGGATATACGCTGAGGTCCTTGCCGATGATGGCATCGTAATAAGGTATGTTAATGATGCCATCCTTGCCATCAAGATAGCATGGGATGAAAATCAGTTTTACCTTGTCCTCGGGACGGTTCCACATGTCGTTATATTTCATCATGCCGGTCACGTTGTCATGTGTCATGTCGTGCAGCCAGTGTGTGATGACGGGGCACTCGAGGGGAGTATCGAATTTCTTTCCGCTCTTGATGCGCTCTGCAAGATCCTCGCGGGGATCGCCTACCCAGGCAGGAACCTCCACCATAGCAAGTACGGGCTTCTGCAACTCCTTGTCGCGACCAAGGCGGTTCATGGCCTCTATAAAGACATCAATACCCTTGTTGCGGAACTCATAGCGACCGCTGGTGCCCACGATAAGAGTGTCCTCGGGAAGTTCGCATCCTGTAAGGCAGTTTGCAACCTGCAAGAGCTTCTCGCGAGCGATTTTGCGCTTGCGCTTGAACTCAGCAGCCTTGGGAACGAAATCTGCCTCGAAACCGTTGGGGAGGATGGCATGGCACTTCTTGTCCATCAATTCCTCGCACTCACTGCCGGTAACCTCGCTTACTGTGGTGAAGCAGTCAACACGATGTGCAGTCTCACGCTCCAGGCTATGCTTGGCCTCGACGTTCAGCTCCTTTGACATCTGTGTGCCGTTATATGCCCACAGATAGTCGTAAAGAGGCTTGTTGTTGCCGGCAATGCTACGACCGATGGTTGTTGCGTGAGTAGTGAAGATGGTTGCGATCTCAGGTACATTCTCCTGGATGTACATTGCGCCAAGGCAGGTCATCCATTCGTGAGCCTGGTATACCACGTTCTTGCATGTCTTTGCGAGAGAATGACGATAGAAACTCTCTACGACAAGACCTGCCGCGTACGAGAACATGTTTGCCTCGTCGTAGTCGCCATAGCCGTTCATGCTATCAACCTTGGCATACTCCCAAAGGTTGCCATAAAGCTGGTCGCGCATTGGGAAATACTTGTTGAAGCCAACAAGAACTACACAGGGCTGCCCTGGAATATTCCAGCGTCCTACACGTACATCCAGACCTTCCTTGCGAGCCTTGGATACCCACGACTTCCACATTTTCTTGTCTTCAATGAACAAAGGGTTTTCCTTTTCTTGCCAAAAATCCGGACCTATAAAAACAACCTTGTCGGGCATGGCGTCCTGAAGGGTCTTGGCACGGGTAGAGAGGACAGTGTATATGCCACCGACCTTGTTGCAGACTTCCCAACTTGACTCAAAAATAAAGTCGGGAGAGAGCTTTGTATTTGCCATTATGATTGTATAGTCTTTTAAAATTACCTTAAAATCGCGTGCAAAGATACAATTATTTATTTAAAAAACGTCAAAAGCGCTATCAAATTATCACTTATATGACCTTTTTGTATAACTTTGTATAAACAATATTGTAATACTCATCTATGCACTTGAGACACCTTTTTGCCCTTTTTGTACTGTTCGTATGCTATAATACCTATGCCGGCAATCCGTGGAAACTGAGTTTGAAAGATCCGAAAGAGAAGGTTACGCTGATCATTGATCTGCATGAAGAATGCATCGAGGTTCCTGGTATGGAAATGTTCGGACCCATGAGCGGCTATTTGGGAGGAAATATATATGGCGTGTGGGCCGTGACATCTTTCAAGATAGCGAAGGATAAAGCCATTCTAAGACTTTCCAACGACCTTGGCAGCGAAACTCAAGAGGCAGAACTTTCGCAAACGTCAGACTCTACCTATATGCTGAAACTTATCGGTTCTACCGTAATAAAAAGGGCAGAGGGGCGCAAACTGCACAAGATTACGCCCACTCTGAATATGGTTAGAAATCGAGATTGACTTGCCACCCCATAACCAGGGCTGCCATATACAGGATGTATAGGGCTATCATCACAATGCCCTCCGTTTTGGTTATCTTGTGCCCCGTACCACCAAAGACAAACAGTACAATACCGCTACCAACCAGCGCTATCCAGTCAAGTGTGCCTATACCTTTGATGTTCATGGGGCAAATAAAGGCACTTACTCCAAGTATAAAGAAGATATTGAACAGGTTGCTGCCAATGGCATTGCCCAATGCCAGTCCCTTGCTGCCTTTTCTGGCGGCAACGATACTGGTGGCCAATTCAGGTAGGCTTGTGCCGGCTGCAAGTATGGTGAGGCCCACAACCCTTTCGCTCATTCCGCACGATGTGGCCAAAGATGAAGCGTTGGACACGAGCAATTGTCCGCCACCTACAAGACATCCGATACCAAGAACAACATAAAGCAGAGTCTTGCCCCAAGCGTATATCTCTCCGGTCGTCCCTTCTTCCTTAGCCTCCTGCTTTGAAACATAATAGGAATATAGCATGTACATGCCAAAGCACATGAGCAGTACCAGTGCCTCCCATCGGTTCAGTGTGCCATCATTGGACAATGCCACCAATATCAGCGAAGAGTAAATCACAAAAAGAATATCTCTGGTTAACAGTTTCTTGGTCAATGACATGGAAATCATGATAGCAGAAACTCCAACTATAAGTAAGGTGTTGAATACATTGCTGCCTACAACATTGCCAACACTCATATCAGCACTGCCATCCAGTGCGCTGAAGAAACTTACAACAAACTCCGGCATGCTGGTGCCCATGGCCACTACGGTAAGGCCAATAACCATCTCGCTAACATTCCATCTGCGTGCCATACTGGAAGCGCCGTCGGTGAACTTGTCTGCCCCCCAGATGACGACTATGATTCCTAGTAAAAGTAAAATGACGTCCAGAAACATTACTTGGTTCTCCTATACATTATTTATATTATATATTTGCTCTATACATTATTAAGCAATAAATACGGGTTGCAAAGATACTGCTTTTTAGACAAATTGTTCTTCAATTTGGGGTATTTTTGATTTTTTAAAGGTTGTGTGTTATCTTTTATGGGGAAAAAGCAGTACCTTTGTGCGCAAACTTGTGGAGGGGTCGTCGGAGGTTATGGCTATTGGCGGCGCTTTTTCAGGAATGTGTTAGTGAAGGAATTTTAAACTTAAGAATACAATAACGGTTATGAAAATCAGAACTATTGCTTTTGCATGTATGGCGGCATTTGCAACCTCGGGCATGGCTCAGTTTGAGGGTGCTACTATTGACGAGAGAATAGCTGCTACAGCTGGTGAGGATAGCGTTGTAGTTGGCAGAGGCCATATCACCAGTTTCCAAATGGGAATAGATAGCAAGAACTGGCAGGATGCCCACATCTCCTGGAAGTGGCTCATGAAGAATGCCCCATTTGCTATTTCGGGCCTTTACAAGGGTCATGCTCCATTCATGCTTTATCAATTGATTATTGCAGAGCAGGATCCAACAAAGAAGTTGGAGTACTTCAATGATCTGATGTATATGTTTGACCAGCGTGCCGCTCGTCTGGATACGCTCAACAGCATGGAAAAAAGAGAGAGTCTGAAAAGTACCTTGGGTGATGTGCTTGCCATCAAGGCGGACTACTATAACTGGACAGCTCCTTCCACACAGGGTTCCAATTATACTCTTAACACCAGTTATAAAAACTATTCTGATGCTATCCGCATGATTAACGAGAAGGGCGGACGTGACGTGGAGGGTTCGGTGCTCCAGAACTTCTTCCTGACCTCTGATGCCATGTACAAGAGTGCTCCCAATGCTCTTCGAGAGCAGTACCTGCAGGACTATCTTGACTCTAAGGAGGCTTGTGAGACGATGCTCCAGTTGGCAAAGGAGGCGCAGGCCGCCGGTGATGATGCCAAGGCTCAGAAGCTGTTGCAGAAGTATGAGGGTCCCTTGGCTCTTATTGAGCAGACATTTGCTAATAGTGGTGCTGCTGACAGAGAGCAAATTGTTGCCATTTACACCAAGAAGTTTGAGCAATATAAGACAGATATCAGCAAACTTAACTCGTCTATCAACTTGATGGCGCAGAACGGATGCGATGGCGATTCAATCTACTTTGTGTACGCTAAGGCTGCTTACGACCTTGAACCAACCTTCACCGCTTCTATCGGTCTGGCTCAGAAAGCCCAGAAGGATGGAAATGCTGCCGAGGCTCTGTCGTACTATGAAAAGGCAATTGAGTTGGCAAAGGATGATGCTACTCGTGGTAAGATTTGCATCAAGGTTGCGCAGGCTCTTATTTCCAGCGGTGGTTTTACCAAGGCTGAGGAATACATACAGAAGGCTATCGCCTTCAACCCCTCTGTTACAGGTGCGGCTTACTGGCAGATGGCGATGAGCCTTATTAAGGCACATGATTTGAAGGGTGCGGTAACCTATTGTGATATGGCCGGAGAGGCTGACATTACGTATGCCAATCGTGCTGCAGATATGAAAAAGCGTCTGAACGAGGCTATCGCTCAGCAGGCCACCAATGCAAGAATGCAGGCAGAGTATAACGAATACATGCGCAAGAAGAAAGCAGAGGAGGACTTCTGGAATCAGTAAGGAAATCCTGCGTGTGTTGGTAGAGAAGGAAATAATATGATGCAAGAGGGTGTGTTGAAGTGACCCCGAAAAGTTGGACGTTAAATAAAACGTTACTTATTAAATTCTCTATAGTAGTGAGCTCGGTATTGTGCCGGGCTCATTCCTTTTAATCTCAGTTTTATTCTTTTTGTATTATACCAGAGTATGTATTTT